>JAQFVO010000340.1 GCA_027942505.1 Endozoicomonas sp.
GTTGCCGAAGTATTGGCCGTTATGCAGGCAGACAGCAATCAACAGCGAGGTGAGTTTGTCGTTTTGCTGGAAGGCTACAAGGCACCGGTCAGCGAGGTTGTCGAGCCGCAGGTGAGCAAAATGCTCGTTCGCCTGATGGAGGAGTTGCCCATCAAGAAAGCGGCGGCGGTGGTGGCTGATCTGACCGGGGTGCGCAAGAAAGATCTCTACGAGCTGGGTATGAAGATCCGTTCCGGACAGTGAGATCTGTTCGGGCGATGGTTGATTATCCGGGCCGGGATAAGTATAATCTCGCGCCGCGAGCTGGCCGGGCAGTCGCTGTTTACCTGTCGCTGATGACAGTGTAAAGGGAGGAAAGTCCGGGCTCCAAAGGGTAGGGCGCCAGGTAACGCCTGGGGGGCGAAAGCCTACGGAAAGTGCAGCAGAGAGTAGACCGCCTAAGTCGGTGTTGTACAACGCTGACCGGTAAGGGTGAAAGGGTGCGGTAAGAGCGCACCGCATGGCTGGTAACAGTCCATGGCACGGTAAACCCCGCCTGGAGCAAGACCAAATAGGAATCCTGTAGGTGTGACCCGCACTGGATTCGGGTAGGTTGCTTGAGGTGTCTGGTGACAGGCATCCCAGATGAATGACTGCCCAGGCCTGCTTTGCAGGCTGGACAGAACCCGGCTTACAGGCCGGCTCGCCGATTTTTTTTGCCTGACCCTCTGAGGTGGCAGGTTGTGAAACTCCGATCACCCTTCTCTTCATTCTGCACCTGTCAGGACGATAAGGCTGTCATCTGGCTTTTCATATAAACGACAAAGATAGTGTAATTCAGCTTTTTTTATGCGTTTTTTCCCGGTTCGATTTCTTGTCTGCCCGGGCTGGAAAAGAGGATTTTTCCGTTTCTGACCGACTATTGTCGGCTTGCATCTGCGCCAGCGGGGGAAGGCAAAAGCCTGCTTGACGTGAGATTTTCAGATTCCTATAGTGTGCCTAAGTGGTGTAAAGTGGGTTATTGTGGCGAGTTTGCATTGGGGGCTTGCTTGCCGATCGCCTCTTCAATCATTAGGGTTCGGTATGCTGATGCCGGGCTGGTGAAGAGCTACTCCTGAGTAGGGTTGTCGATGAAAGGTGAATAAAGCCAGTCGGTGCGTAGGGGACAGGTGGAAATTTAGTAAGCAAGACTCAATGCGTTGAGTCGGTTTTGTTGTCTTTCTGGCGGGTTCATGCCCTGCCCGCAAATGGTTTCAGAGGATCTGTCTGGCCC
>JAQFVO010000355.1 GCA_027942505.1 Endozoicomonas sp.
TCCCGAAAGCTGGAGTGATCTGCTTGATCCGGTCTACCAAGGCCAAATAGCCATGCCAGACCCGGCCTCATCCGGTACCGGCTATATGCAGGTCTTCACCTGGTTACAGACCTTCGGTGAGGAGAAAGGTTGGGGTTACATGGACAAATTACACAGTAATGTTGCCCAGTACACCCACTCCGGCTCTAAGCCCTGTGTTCAGGCTGCTATGGGTGAGGTCGTGGTAGGTATATCTCTGTCGACTCGCGCTGGCGAGCTGAAAAAGATGGGTGCACCACTAGCCCTGATTTTGCCGAAGGAGGGTATTGGCTGGGATCCCGATGCCATCGGACTGGTCAACAATAATCACAACAACAGTGCCAAACTGGCAGCGGCAAAAAGGCTGATCGACTGGGCTGTCAGTCAACAGGCCAATACAGTTTATGCCCAGAGTGCGCCATTGGTTAACCACCGGGCAGTGACCGCTGACCAGAGTGACTACCCGACACTGCACAGTACTCTGGCAGCACTTGATTTCACGGCTATGGCGAGTCAACGCCAGACCATCCTGAAAACCTGGGCCGACCGCTTTCACAACAAATCAGAAGCTGGCGCGCGCTGATCTTACCTGATAAGGCCATCCATGAAACCGTTTCTCTGCCTTGAAAATCTAAATAAACAGTTCGGGCAGTTTACCGCCCTGAACGATATCTCTCTGACCATCGAGAAAGGTGAATTTATCTGTTTTCTCGGGCCGTCCGGTTGCGGTAAAACCACGCTACTGCGAATGATTGCCGGACTGGAGTCCTGTGAGCAGGGGCACATCTGGCAGAATGGGGCCAACATCACCCACCTGCCTCCTGAGAAACGGGACTTTGGCATTGTCTTCCAGTCCTACGCCCTGTTTCCCAATCTGACGGTTTTCGAAAACATCGCCATTGGTCTGCGTCAACAGCGGGCAAGCAAGGTGGCTATTGAACAACAAGTGAACCACTGGCTGGAAACCATTGGTCTGCCGGAGATCGGCGACAAGTTTCCCGGCCAGCTTTCCGGCGGCCAGCAGCAGCGTGTCGCCCTGGCCCGCGCCCTGATTCTTTCGCCCGGACTGCTGCTGCTGGATGAGCCACTGTCAGCATTGGATGCCAAAGTTCGCATTCACCTGCGTGAAACCATCCGCACGCTGCAAAAGCAGCTCGGCATTACCACGATTATGGTCACCCACGATCAGGAAGAGGCCATGGCTATGGCCGACCGTATTGTCGTGATGAACCACGGTGTCGTGGAACAGATTGGTACACCTGAGGCCATCTACCAGCAGCCTGCCTCCCGCTTTGTTGCCGGTTTTATTGGTGCCATGAACTTCCTCGATCTTGCCGGGGGAAAAAAAGGACAGCCACATATTATCGGTGTCCGCCCCGAGGATATTCACCTCACTGCCTCTGCGCCCGGCAGCCTGCAGATTCCGGTGCGTATCGAACGCACAGAATTTCAGGGCCCTTTGCTGCGGGTTGAGTGTCAGCTTATCGATTGCAGCAGCACACTTCGCGCCGATATCCCTATCCATCAGATCACCACAGCCAATCTGACTCCCGGCACAGAGACCTGCATCTGGATAGAACATCGACGGATGCAGCACTTTCGGCAGGAGGAGGTTGTATGAGCGCCATTTCCCAAACAGCATGGTCCCTGCCATGGCTTCGTGGCGGCCACGAGCAATGGCTTCGAGCCAGTCGTGATCAGTGGCTGCTGCGGCTGACCGCCGCTTTTATCATTCTGTATCTGGGCATTACCCTGGTTGGACCTCTGCTCAGCATGCTGCTCCAGAGTGTGGTCGATACACAGGGCAACTATGTGGGACTGGAGAATTTTTACCAGTACCTTGGCACCCGCTCCCTGCGCCAATCCTTCCTTAATACCATGGCCGTGGGTGGGCTGGTGACCGGTATTGTACTGATTCTCGCGTTTACCTTTGCCTACGGTCTGACCCGTACCTGCCTGCCCGCCAAAGGATTGTTCAAGGTTCTTGGCATGCTGCCTATTCTGGCACCCTCAATGCTGCCAGCCATCAGCCTGATCTATCTGTTTGGCAACCAGGGTGTGATCCGCGAGTTGCTGTTCGACAACTCAGTTTACGGACTGCCGGGGATCGTTATTGGCCTGGTATTCTGGACGTTTCCCCATGCCGTGCTGATGCTGACTACTGCCCTGGGTAACGCCGATGCCAGACTGTATGAAGCTGCCAGGGTGCTCAAGCTGTCGCCCCTGCAAACCTTTTTCACCGTGACCTTGCCGTCGGCAAAATATGGCCTGATCAGCACCGCATCAGTAATTTTTACCCTGGCAGTTACCGACTTTGGTGTTGCCAAGGTGATCGGCGGGCAATACAGCGTACTGGCCACTGATATGTTCAAGCAGGTGGTGGGACAGCAGAATTTCACCATGGGCGCAGTGACCAGCGTGCTGATGTTGCTGCCTGCGATCATTGCTTTTGCCGTTGATGCCTTTATGCAGCGGCGGCAGGTGAGCCTGTTCAGCTCCCGGTCGGTGATCTATAAACCCAAGCCGCATCAAACGCGGGATGCTCTGTTCCTGCTGTTGTGTGCCGTTATCGCCCTGCCGATTGTGGTGATTATCGGTATGGCCATCTACGGCTCTCTGGTTACCTTCTGGCCGTGGAATATGGCACTGGGGCTGAACAGCTATAACTTTGCCACTTTCAATCCCCAGGGCTGGGCACCTTATCTGAACTCTCTGAAAATGGCTGGTGTTGCCGCCGCCCTTGGTTCGTTGCTGGTACTGATCTCTGCCTACGTGGTGGAGAAGCAACCACAAGGCAGCTGGGTAAAACCCGTTATTCAGGGCATGGCTATGATTCCCATGGCGGTGCCCGGGCTGGTGCTGGGACTGGGATATATCTTCTTTTTCAATAATCCGGATAACCCGCTGGCAGGACTCTACGGGACACTCACTATTCTGGTATTGAGCACCGTCGCCCACTACTACACAGTGGGGCATCTCACTGCCGTGACTACGCTGAAAAAACTACCCCCGGATATTGAAGCGGTCGCCGCTTCTCTGAAAATCCCTCACCATAAAGTTTTCTGGCGAGTGACCCTGCCAGTCAGCCTGCCCGCCCTGCTGGACATCGCCATCTATCTGTTCGTGAATGCCCTGACCACCACATCAGCCGCAGTCTTTCTCTATGTGCCTGACACCATGCTGGCATCGATTGCCGTACTGAATATGGAAGATGCCGGCTTTCATGGCCCAGCCTCTGCCATGGGGGTTCTGATCCTGCTGACAGCCGCGACAGTCAAACTGCTGTGGATGGGTGTTGGGCAAAAGCTGCTGCGGCGTACCCAGGGCTGGCGTTGACTGGGCAGGGATTTATCTTCGCCGGTTCTACAGTGAAATGTTCGGTAGCCGGCAAGTTCCCTCTAAAAGCCCGATCCAGCCTCATTCAGACAGCGTGGTTGTGATGATTTTTTGCTGCTGAGCTGCCAAAACTGACCGAGGAAAACCAGGCCGGTGGAGAGAAAAAAAGAAAAGGGACACCCATTTTTCCTCCCCCTGCCTCTTCAACTTTTTGATGAATAACTGGAGTACCATTGCAGTTCAACAATCTTGAGCTTTGCATTTGCCCGGTTATTGCTGCCTTTTTACGACACATTCAAGATAGATTTCACCATCCCATTCAAAACATTCCACCGAATAGACGTCATCCGTTTTTGTTGGATGGTAAATCTGCCCGTTAATATGAATGGATAGTACAGGGTACTCACTGTGTATCAGCAGCCGGCCACCCTGTCGAAGCCTTGCCTTCAACTTGAGAAAATCTTCTTCCCAGGAAAGAATCTGATCGAAAATGGCACAGGGCGGCAGAATTTTATCTTCCAGGCCAATGCACAACAGTGGCTGCCTTGGGTAGTAAAGCATCACACCAGACTTATTGGCTGAAAGCGAAACTTCCTGCAGGTTTACCTGCCTCAAGCATTTGTCCCGGGAAAACCAATACACCAGATAATCATCACTGTTATGAGAATAGGGCGCAACGTCGACACGCTCCGTTATCTCCTCATGACCTTCACCGATGTTGAACAAGGCAATAACACCAACATCGCTAATCTGATTAACTATTTTCAGTAACTTGCCAGAATGCAGTGGGTTGTCAAACAACTGCTCTTTTGCCACTTTGCCCTGCTGGTCGCACCGCACCACCCGCCCATCATTAAACACCAGTCGTATAAGTTGCTCAGCATCAGTTTTGCCGACAGGATCACTGGTGTATACAGGGCCGCCACTGATCGCCCTTAACAATCCATGCGACTCGGCATCGTCATGGACCGTCCACCACATATCCCAATCGCCTTGAAAGAAGGCATCATGAAAGACCGCGTTATAGGCATTTTGCAGAGCGTGCTCGCGCAGGTTGCCACTTTTATCGGGAAAGAAATCATCGCTGTTGCGAGACAGTGCTGAAGATGGCCTGTGCCAAAGCTGATCGCTGGCCATCCCCATACAATTGATCAGTCGGCCGTCAAAATAAAGGGCGGCAGAGGCCTCAAGTGCCTGATGGGCGATACGGGAAACCTCTCCGGGAAACCGCTGATATCGGTAGTGATTGGCAAGATTACTCTGCACATCGACTTTTATAAAGTCCACCCCCTGACTGGCCAGATAGTTGTGCCAGCCAGACCAGAAACGGAAGGCTGCACCAGGCTCAGTGGGCGGCAGCTTTCTCAGGTGATCAAGGGCATCCAGTGTCATTGGGAAGTCGGCTTGCGCATCAATACCCTCCCACTGCCCGGTAAGCGCATGCCAGACACCAAGCCAGTTAACCTGATATTTCTGCAGTTGACTCTTGAGTCCTTTCAGGCCTGAGGGGAATTTGCTGCGATCTTCTTTCCACGACAACAGCCGACGATCGACCTCTTCTGACCAGCCATCATCCACCAGCATCCATTTGACCGGTACCTCAGCCTCAAAAAGCTCCCTTGCTTTGGCCATAACCGCCTGTTCGTTGACATCCAGATAGCAGGCATCCCAACTACACCAGCCCAGGTAATCAAACATATCAGGCAATTTTCTCTGCTCCCTTGAACGAGAGAAAAAAGGCCGCGACTCCCGCCCAAGTTGTACATGGCCATTTATCAGCTCAAAAGGGTCATCACCAATACCAAACAGTGCCACAACACCAGTGTACTGCCGGACACCTGCCTTGGCAGGGTACACAAGAATATCTAAACCTGCTGATTCACCGCCCTGGAATTCACAACGCACCTGCTCATCACAAAATGCCAGCAGATGGTGATAATCCGTATTTACCTTATACAACAGTGACTGAGTTTTTTCTGGAAGAGTATTCAGAGCACGATCAAAATGAGGCCGGGTCCACCAACTGTTATAGAGATAGTGTGCACACAGGCCACTAATATCACCCAGGCTCTCAATACTGATGGTCAGGGCATTCAGGGGATGCCAGCGCGGTCCGGGCCAACTGATGCCACCGGCAATCTCGGCCGCTATCAGCATCATCATGCTTTGACCTTGGGTGACAAAGTTAAGCTGAACTTTCAGCCAGTCTTCATATGTGAAACAGTCTTCTTCTTTACTCCAGGCCAGATGGTATGACACACCACTGTCCAGCCGGGCGTCCAGCGTCAGCCTTTCCCAACAGATATGCTCTGACAGGCAGAGATTGATATGCCCGTTAAGATCATTCAGAAAATACACAGTTATAAAGCCTTACATCGTCAAACCAACTCCAAGTATTTGTCAGAATGAGATAGACGGCAGATAAATTTTATTTGGTTGGCATCAATCAGGGCATATTCTGCGGTAAAAAGCACAAAAGCCTTGAACCACAAAGAGCACAAAGGAAAAGAAATGCTCTTCTTTGTGCTCTTTGTGGTTCCCTTCTTTCAGGGCCCTTTGCGACAACCAATCAGTCCCTGGATGGCAGATGGGGCGCAGACGGGAACAGCCTGACGTTATCACCCGTGGCCTTGGAAACCTTACTGGCCCCCTCTTTCTCAACCTCATCAATACGCATGATGGTGTTCAGTGGAATATAACTGCGCTTGACTCCATCAAAGGCAGCCTTGAGTTTCTCTTCGCCCGGGTCCACCAGAAGCTGGCTTCGCTCACCGAAGACAAACTCTTCTACTTCAATAAAACCCCAGAGTTCACTCTGGAAGATCTGACGGGCGTATATTTCAAATACCTCACCCTGGTTCTGAAAAATCACACGAAAAATGGGGGCTTTTGCCATCGAGTTTTACTACCGCGTTAACAATATGGCTCAGGCTGCCATCAGCAGATGCTGACAACAGG
>JAQFVO010000384.1 GCA_027942505.1 Endozoicomonas sp.
ACTGTCCATTTTCTAAGTAGCAAAACCCACAATACAAGGTTGTCACATAAAAGCCTTGAACCACGAAGAACACGAAGCCCACGAAGGAACAGAAAAGCTTTTCTTTTTGGTTGCCTTCTTTTCATTCAGGGAGACGGCAAGCCCAGAACAAGAAATCATATCAACGGAGCTGTCGCCATGCTAAACAGTACGACCTTACATGCATCTGGCTCCAGTGGAATGGGTTCACCGATTGATGCACCCTCATCAAAGGAGGCGTGCACATACCTGAACGCCGACAGCCTGCCAGAAAACGGCAATTGTCGTTTTAATGACAGCGTACAGAGATCGATTACCACAGCCCAGACATCCAACCTGCTCGTTAAAGCTGACCCAGCTGAGCAAGATGCTGAGGGCAATACTCCATTGTGCCTGGCCGCGCAAGCCGGCAATCTGGCCGAGGCCCAACAGCTAATCGACGGGGGAGCTGATGTTCATCACATCAATCTCAATGGTGATAATGCCTTGACTCTGGCTGCTGTTGGTGGACACCTGACGTTTATAAAGTGGCTCGACGGCCATTGTCCAAAGCCTGTTAACCATGAAAACTACTTCGGTGAGACTGCCCTGACTCTGGCGGCACGCCACGGCCACCAGTCACTGGTGCAATGGCTGGTCAGCCGTGATGCGTCTGTGACACATCTCAACGACCAGCTTAAAGACGCACTGGCAGAGGCCGTTGCCAACGGTCACATGGCGTTGGCGCAATGGCTTGCCGCTAATGATACCGATCTCAGACAGGTTTACCCCGATGGCAACAACCTGTTTCTGCATGCGGTGCGTGCAGGCCACCAGGGCATGGCTCAATGGCTGGAGGGCTGTGGCGTTAATAGCCAGCAGGTCAATGAATCCGGTGACAGTGCCTTTACCCTGGCGGCCCGCCACGGTCACCACCAGCTACTCGCCTGGCTCTTGGGGAAAAACGCCGCTGGCAGCCACCAGATCAGCCGCAATGGCGATAGCCTTCTGCTGATGGCGGCGCGCGAGGGCCATGGTGAAACCGTCAAACTGCTGGTGCAACACGGTGCCGATACAGCCGTGGTTAACTATGCCGGCAGCAACGTCCTGACGCTCGCCGCCGCCAGCAGTGAGCCTCTGGCTCTGTGGTTATGTTCCATAGGCAGCAATATCCACCACATCGACTTTAGCGGTGATAATGCCTTCACTCTGGCCGCTCAATCGGGTTTTTTCCAACTGATGCAAACGCTTGAGCAGCTCGGCATTAATATCCACCAGGTTAATCACAACAACGACAACGCTTTTACCCTGTTGGCCAGGCAGGGGAATCTGCCGCGGTGTCAGTGGCTGGCAGGCAAAGGTATCAATATTCACCAGGTCAATTGCATGCATCACAACGCCTTTACACTGGCGGCACTGGCTGGTTCTCAGCCCCTGCTGGAGTGGCTGCGCGTTAAAGACATCGATTGGCAGCAAATTCCCAGGACATCGATGTACGACATTGAGCGTCCAAATAGTACCTGGCTGTCTTACAGTTTTAATGCTGCCATTCTGGCCGCCAGTGCTGGCCATTTTGCTCAAGCTCAATGGTTAATACGACAAGGGATGGATATTCACCAGCGGGATTGCTACGCCCGCAACGGTGTTATCCAGGCAGTCGGACAGGGCCGGCTGGACGCTGTTCAGTGGTTTGTTGCGCAGGGCATCATGCCTGACGAATTTCCTGACGAGTTCCCGGATTGCTTCAAAAGTCACCAGTTCAACGCCATGAGCCTGGCTGCCCACCTTGGCCATTTGCACATCGTAAAGTGGCTCCATCAAAACGGTAGCTCACTCGATGCTCAGAATGATGGGAGAATCCTCCTGACACTGGCAGCACGTCGTGGCGACCTGCCCATGACCCAGTGGCTCTGCCGACAAGGTGCTGACCTGGAGCGTCTGGACAGCACAGGTGTCAGTGCACTGGGCAATGCCGTCAGGCTCGGGCATCTGCGTGTGTCACAATGGCTCATCGGCCAGGGGGCTGAAGTTATTCGCGACATCGATGACATTGACGCCGAGTCCCTGGCGGTAAGGAGTGGTCATAACGCAATTTTCAGATGGCTCATCCGCTCAGAGCGCCTTGATGAGCGACAAGCCAACCACCTCCTGCTACGTGCCCTGCGTTCTGGACAACGATCCCTGGCCGTGTGGCTCTGCCTGAATGTGCGTAACAGTATCTTTGGTGTTGACGACAAAAACCGCAATGCTCTGATGTTTGCGGCCGAAAATGGCTTTTT
>JAQFVO010000405.1 GCA_027942505.1 Endozoicomonas sp.
CGTGCGGTTGCAGTTTATTTTACTGTGCTGTGAAGCCTAGAAATTAAGGGTTTTTAATAAAGAGCGGGAATTGCTGACAAACGACAGGCTTGCCTGTTCGCTCATTTCTCCGGGGCGGTAGGTATCAAGAGTACGACGAATGTCGTTATAGAAGTGCGAAGGTAACGACCTGAACACACTCACATCAACTTCAGAAATAAAATGGCTGATATGAAAATCCAGTGCTTTGCCCGCTTGCTGGATATCCCACGGGAGGGATTGCTCTTCATCGTTCTTGTTATAGACCAGCAGAAAGGCTCCAGACCGCCGCTGTCTCCATTGCTCATAGCTCAAACGCAGAGCAACCGGGTCCTCAAAGCGAACAATCACCGCCGGGCTGGATTGAATATGCTGCTGAATAAAAGGTTCCAGGCAAAGCTGGTCCGGGTCATGAATGGTGTAACAGAGGGACTCGTTCAGGGCGAGCTTATTGAGGAGGGATTGCTGCCAGGAAGACATAAGAATAATCGACGCACATGATCCGTTATTTTCCTGAATGGTACCATTGCTCGTCGGATAATGATCTTAAAAAATTATCCACTTTGTTCAAGGCACCATAACGGTATGCAAAAGCGATTTGTTCTGACAGGCACTCTGCTTTTTGTAGGTCAGTGGTAATATGCCAGGCAGCCAAAATCAGGGAGACAGGTTCACTTTCCTCAGCACCAATCCGCTTAAGAATTCCCTGCAAGTCTGCCCAATAGGGTGGCTTTGGGCAGACACGACGATTGCTCTGGACGTAGGTCAGTAGCTCTTCCATAAATTGCTCTATCGTTGCTTTCTTTCACGAATATCATTAATGCGCTTTTCAAACTTTTCAGGCAAACCGTGTTTCCATGAGTCCTGGAAAGTGAAGCAACCAACTCGATATTTGTACACGCCACGGCTTGGCCTTCTTTTTGGCAGAGGTTTACTATAAACCTCAAAATCGATTTTTTTATTCATTCTCAGGTCTGCATACACAATAAAATCATCATACTCTTTGGTATGGGTTCTCACTCGATCATCCACTACGGCAGAAAACCCCATTGTTTTCAAACGCTCTTCTGCCCACAAGATACCTTCTTCATTCCGGGAGTCTTTCCTTGAATAACTACTGCTGTCTACCAACTCAGGTGTACCAAACGGTTCTGTAATATAGAGTGTTTCTGTTTTCATCCTTTCTTGTTTAAGTCGATGCTCCTCCTCTCTCTCCAGCTCTTCCTGCTCAGAAAACTTATCGTTCCAATAATCCCTGACCAGAGCATAAACTTCCCTCATGACGGAACACTGATTAGTATTTCCAAAACCGGTTAGATGTCTTCTTAATCCTTCTGGAAAAGTAAAACCATCCCGATAGAAATGAGATGGAGAATCATCACACAAGGGGCAGCGAGTAGTTCTCTGAAAGCCAAAGTTTTCTTGATCATCAACGGGTGTATTCTCAATAATTTCAGCGACCAGATTACGTCTCCACTCATAGCCCTCAGACCGAGTATTGCAGTGGTAATATCCACGGAAAAATTCACAAAATGGGGCAGGTACAAGATCAATTATGGTTGTCCTTGCAAACCATAGTTCTTCTTTTAACCGTTTAATTTCATCATCCTTTGATCGCAGCATACTCTCTTTCCCCAAACTCAAAGCACAAATTATTTGACCAATAAAACAAGAAATAATTCCATAGGCTTATAAAAGTTCAAACACCACATGCAAAGCCAACTCAGGATAAACATACTCAGCTGCCTTCATCTCATCCTGCCACTGCTGATAATCCTGCTCCAACAGCCGTAACCGATAATTACGCACCTCTGGCAAACCAATCCGCTGAACTGCCCGTCTGCGGGCATTAAAGGAAAACTCACCTTTCTCTTTCTCAGCGTCTACATTCTTCTGATGCTCATTCACCATCTTGTTAAAAACAACCTGCCCATGCTGCTGAGCTAACGCCTCAATCATCGAATAAACCTGACCGGATTCACTCTCACTCACGCCAGTAAACGTTGGCGCGGAACTACAGACTGCATCCCAGATACGATTAGACGCCGGAGCAAAATAATGTCCGTCTGGCCTGCAATACAGCGGTAAGTAGCGAACCTGCCGACTGTCCGAGCTACCCAGCTGAATACTCCACAGCGACCAGAAGCCACCAGCCCCTTTGGGCAATCCCTTAATTTCAACCACCGGGATGGACTGAGCTTCACTCCAGACGGGCAGGCGCATACACAGCCCTCTCAGCTTCGGGTTTTCCAGAGTGACATGGCTCAAAGACGGGTTTTCCTGCGCCTCCTTGCCTCGAAAGGTCACCTTTTCCCAAACCGCCCCATCGGGCCAAACCAAACGAAGCCCTGACGTCTCTTCAATAAAGTCTGCATTTTTCCCCTGGGATTTCTGCCAGCAGAGATACTGCTCCACCATTTGGGCAACCCAGTGGGGCAAAGGATGATTTGCCGCCTGCTGATAACGGTCTGCCTGCAAGTCTTCGCCATCGGTGAATAATGAATCCTGAGCCTGTTTATCCGCCGCACCTTCCTGAATCGCCCTGAGCGCCTTGGCCAGCTCCTGATCCATTAACTCCGGATTCACCAGTGACTCCATAAACAGTTCATCGAAAAGGTGGTTAGCCTCTGCCGAGTCCAGCACATCACTGGTTTTATCGACACCAAACTCTTCAAGGATGGTTTGCAGCTTCTCTTCCAGCACATCCCGAACCCGGTGCTCGACCGTATCCTCCAGCACAAAGTTCAGAGCCTTCACCCGATGCTTTTGCCCAATACGGTCCACCCGGCCAATACGCTGTTCCATCCGCATCGGGTTCCAGGGAATATCGTAGTTAACAATCACATGACAGAACTGCAGGTTCAAACCCTCACCCCCGGCATCGGTAGAGATCAGTACCCGGGTGGCATCCGCAAATGCGGCCTGCACTTTTTTCCGTTCCGACAGATCCATCGAGCCATTAAGACAAACGACACTGATGCCCCGCTCTGCAAGGAATCGAGCCAGCATTTGCTGGGTAGGTACAAACTCAGTGAACACCAATACCTTGAGTTCCGGGTCTTTCTCTTCCTGCTGAAGCTTGTAAATCCACTCCAGCAATGCCTCAGCCTTGGCATCCTGCTCGGTTTTCATGCACTGCTGCGCCATCGTCAGCAAACGTGTGACATCGGCCTTTTCATTGTCCAGCAAATTCTGGGACAGTTTAATCAGTCTATCCAACTGCTCCTGGCTGTCCTGCTCCGCCCAGTCATCCGCAAAAGACAATGGCAGACTATCCTCCACCACCGTGTTTTCCAGCACTCGCAATCGCCGCTCCAGTGTGACAGCAATAGCGGCACTGCTGGAGCTGACCAGCCGCTGCATCAAGATCATTAAAAAGCCGATGGCATTCTGCTTGTCGGCTTTCGCCTGGTTATACCCTTCACGGATATACTCAGTCACCTCTTCATACAGATGACGCTGTTGACTGTGCCGGGACTGCCAGGCAACCGGCACCAGCTCCGTCTGACGCGGCATAAACAAAGGTTTGCCCTGCCCATCAATCGCAATACGTTTTTCGGTACGTACCACAAAGGGCTGCACCCGCTCTTTGGTCACACTCCCCATATCAGGGAAGCTTTCAGGGTCCAGCAAAGCAATCAACCGGTGAAATGCATCACTCTTACCCTGATGAGGCGTCGCAGACAGCAACAATAAATAAGGTGCCGCTTCCGCCAGCCCCTGTCCTAACTTATAACGGGCCACCTGATCGGTACTGCCACCCAGCCGATGGGCCTCATCAATCACAATCAGATCCCAACCGGCGGCCAGCACAACATCAAACCGCTGTTTGTTGTACTGGTGGACCTGCTTCAACGAGCACCCTTTGCGCTTTTCAATCGGTTTGATGCTATCAACCGGGCAGACCACCTGATCATACCGTTGCCAGATATTATCCTGCTTATCCAGCGGCTTCTGATCACCGGGAATCACCAGCTGAAACGTCTCATTAAAATGGGTCTGCATTTCTGAAACCCACTGGCTCACCAACCCTTTGGGTGCCGCCACCAGAATCCGACTGGCCATGCCCCGGAGTTTCAGCTCACGCATCACCAGACCGGCTTCAATGGTTTTCCCAAGCCCCACTTCATCGGCAAACAGATAGCGAACCTGCTTGCGACTCATGGCTTTATTCAGGGCTTTCAGCTGATGCGGCAGAGGAATCACATTGGACTCAATCGGTGCCAGCAATACATCTTCCGTCTGGGCATTGGCAATGCGCCCGGCGGTGGCCAGCCAGCTGATCAGATGGCCAATGCCTTCATGCAATCCCTTACTACCGGATTCCGGCGCAACAAGATCATCAACAGGCACCTTAACCACCTGATCCTGCTGTTGCAGCCAGAGCCGATAAAAGGCTTTCCCCCAAAGGCCAGAGTGATCAATCACCTTGCCGTATTGCTGATAGGCCTTGCTCCAGGCCCAGTCACCGATTTGAAACATACAAAATGGTCGAAATCCGATAAATAGAGGTTGGGAAATTAAAGCTGACCACCGTCACGAGGCAAAGGTTGGCCCTGCTCATCAAAACAGTCGGTAGCAGTGCCGGGCAAGGCTCGTATCAGGCGATTGCGCATATCGGCATCATCGGCAAAGACGGTCATCCAGATACTCCAATAAGCATGACCCACTGCTGTTTCAACCACCTGCTCCCTGAAGTCTTCATTATCATTACGTTGCAACCGTTCTTTTGCCCTTTCTGCAATCGACCAGACTTCAATTCTGGCCTGCCAGCGCCGGTCAGATGACTTTGATGTATGGGGTGTTTTGTCCAGCCCCACCAACGTGATCATGGCATTGGCTTTTTCAGCAAGATCAGGAGCCAGAGAAGGATTCGATCGCACAACGCCATCTTCACCATAAACAAAAGCGCAGAAAGTATGGTCTACATCAGGCCAAAGATAATCAGCGAGCTTCACATCCGTGTCACTTTTGGTTGAATTGCAGTTGCTGCAACCCAGCAAAAGATTGGCCCAGGAAAGCTCCAATGCAGGATACTGTTTTTTGGGCTGGACGTGTTCTACAGCAAGGGAGGCATCCAGCTTCATTTCACAGTAAGAGCAATAGCCTCCCAGACGATCCAGCAAATCTCTGCGGGCGTTTTGATACCTTTTGAACCGCTTGGGATTGCCATGCTTATCCAGAGGCACATCACCTCGCACTACCGGCCTCATGCATCAATGCTCCTTGCCCTGAACAGCTCTGGATGATTTGCCCATGCCAGCGGCCATCCGCTCCATCTCCAGAAAAGCGTAATAAGCCACATGGTCACTGAACGGTGCACTCAACTCATCAAGCTCAGCCTTCAGCGCTTCTTTTTCCTCTGCGGATGCATCTCCAGCCTTCTGCAACAGTGCGTAATACTTCTGGGCAGCCTCATACATTTTCTGGTTTCGCTCACTGCGAGAAGGCACCGGAATCCCCATAATATCCTCAACAATATCCTCAATACTTCGGTCGCTGAAAGATTTTTCAGGTGCCGGTGAAGCCGTATCAGAATGGGTGTCTGTTGGTAGCTTTGAATTGAGATCAATCACCTCACCAGGCTTGAGCGATTGAATAATAAAAGGGGAGTGGGTGGTGACAATAAACTGAACCTTCGGGAATGCTGTACGCAAATCATTCAACACCCGGCGCTGCCATTTTGGGTGCAGGTGCAAATCCACCTCATCAATCAAGACAATACCCGGTGTTTCCGTCGCAGCCTTATCCATCAACTGTGGATTCAATCGGCCAGCCCGGTGGGCAATATCCGCGACAATGGCCAGCAGATTGCGGTAACCGTCGCTTAAGTTATCGAAGCTGAACAGTTGGCCATCAGCCAACTCAATCATCAGCTGTTGCAGCTCAATATCAAAATAAAAATGATGACAGCCTGGAATGCACTGTTTGACCGCATGACGAACCGCCTCAAGAACACCGTAACGCTTGTTTTTCTGCAGCGATGCCTGTTCCAGCTGCTGGAACCACTGTAAAAACAGCTTATGACTGGACGCCGGATCAAGACAATCCCGATAACCGGCAACCCGTGACTCAGGCTTGGACAACGTAACCGCTTGCTTGATATGCCATAGCCGCCCGGTCCCATAATAACCAAACACAGGCAGCAGGACAGGCTCGCCCTTTTCCACCTTGTCACTGGCCCATTTGCCCAGCTGCGTAATGGTCTTGGCCTGGTTCCAGGTAGTGCGACCATTTTTAGAGTTTTTGGAACGCGCCCACTCGATGGGCTCGGATAAGTCATCGGGGGCCAGCTCTGCTAATGAGGCGGAACAGGTGACTGTAGTCCCCCATTGTGGTTCAAGAGAAACGGTATCCCCCAGGGTTATTTGCTCCAAGCGCACTTCATCGTTACGAATATGACGATTGACGCCAGCTTTGAAGTCTGTCAAATAGCAACCCATCATAATCGACAGGGCATCCAGAATGGCGGTTTTGCCCGTAGCATTATCACCAATCAGAACAGTCACCCCGGTTTCCGTATTAAAGCTGAACATATCGTTTTTAAATTTGCGAAAGTTCTGAAGCCACAGCCTTTGTATTTTCATCTATCAACCTGCTGAGTCCCTGTTATCCATGGGCGCTGGCACCACCAAAGCCCTCATTATAAACAGTAAGTGCTGCTTACGCTTAACCAGTCTAATGAATCGGGCACCGATTCATTACCAGTCAAAATCATCATCGCCGCTCATGGACGAGGCGTTGTCGTAGTACATCAGCAGTTTTTCATCTTCCTGTAGCACATCCGCCGGGATCTTTTTGGCGATCTCCTGGATCAGGGCATAGTCGCCCGTCTCCCAGGCTTTTTTGAAACCGGCCCGCAGCGCTTCGCCCCGGGGCTGTTTGATTTTCTTGCTGCTGGATTTGTAGGCTTCAAACTCTTTCAGTAGTGAGCGTTCCCGCAGTTTTTCCAGGTCAGCGGCTTTGTTAGGGTCGGGCACATACCAGCGATCTTTGGCTTTGGCCACCAGTTTTGGATCGTCTTTGGGCAGGTTGCGCAGGTCTTTGTGGTTGGTGGAAAGGTAGCTGTGGATCTGGCTGGGTACCTCTTCTTTGCCATCGTATTGTATGAAACTCTGCTCCAGCATATCTCGCAGTTCCAGTGGCTTTTCGTTTTTCTTCCAACCGGACAGTTCATTCAAGAACAGCGGATGAATATCCTGATAGGTCATTGGACGATGGCTTAGCTGTTGGCGTAACCATTCAATGGCTGAAGCTTCATCATCTACAAAGATGGACATTTGGCGTAGCTGTTTGGCGGTTACTCGTTTTTTGTCGTATTCGGCCACTTGATCTGGTAGGAAAATCATTCCATCACGATCAACGAATCGTTCTTTTAAACCGGCTTGAAATTCTGGGCTTGAGACAGGTACAGGACGCCCATGACGGACAAAATAGGCAACCATTTGATCAAAAAGAATTCGAGGATCACGCTCTGGTGTGGTAACTAGTTCACCAGCCTGATGTTTGCTCACAGGTAAATAGTTTAGATGATTTCGGACGAAATCCCATACACCATCTTCTGATGACTCACTGTTAAAACGCTGTTCAAAATCACTCGATGGCTTATAAGCTGTAATAACAAGATCTTGTTTAACCGCCGTTGGTGTTGTCACAGCCCTGAATCCTTTATGATTTTTCTCAAGGGCCGATACTGTGGCCACAATAAATCCTGCCTCATTCATCGCTATTTGTATAGAGTTCCATACAGATGCTTTAGTGTTAGAGAACTCTACAGTTATCCAGCGCCCTGGTTTTAAAACCCTGTAAAACTCCTTAAAACACAGAGACATTAATTGACGGTATTCATTAGCACCCTTTTTCTGTGTACTATTTTCAATGGCTTCCTTATTAATATTGGTTTTAACCTTTATCCAATACTCCCAAAGTGAATTGAGTTCTGAGTACATAATGTTTGCTCCAAATGGAGGATCAATAAATATGTAATCGAGACTATTCGATGGTAGGAATACATCAGTTGAAGAAGATGTTTGAGTTATTGTGTTTTTTAGGGGAGCAGTGAATGGGACAGAGGAGATCCTCAACTTAAATCTTTCAATTAGATTGGTTTCCACACCAATTGAGCTGATGTATAAAGTACCCTGTAAGGTCTGCCCAATCACACCACCTCGTTTTTTAAAATAATTAGAGGCAAGAAGCCTATTTAATCGAGTCCCCCAAACATGAGAAGATGTAAACCACATGCCTAACTGACGAACATTGTTTAAATTCTTAAAAATCTCATCTCTAAACTTACTCATAACAATCAGATTTCTATCTGAATAGAATTGATGAACATATTTAACTCCAATAGAATCATTTCTTCGAGTTTCTTTGCCATCCATCATTCTCTCTGTAGGATACCACTCACTTATATTTATTTTTTCAATCCAAGCAAGCAAGGCAATATCTACAGCATCAGGTTTTTTTTCTAAACGCTGCTTAGAGTTAGCTGGGCAATAGTTAATAAGTACCGGTTGCTGCTTTGCAATCTTAACGGTATCGCCTAAAGCAAAATCAAATTTATTAATCCACGCTCTTTCAAGGTTTCTTTTAGTTAATTCTGTATTACAACTACTGCATAAAAAGGTATCCTTAATTTTCTGAGCTTCTATGTCAACTCCTTCATCCCAAAATACAATCTCCGTTGTACATTGAGGACAAACAAAAACATCAGACCAAACGACAAAGTTTATCAAACCTGTATCATGATCGCTAAAGCACTCTTCTACCTGGCCCTTGGTCTTTGCAACTAAAATTCTCTCACTTAACTCCTGCATATTTTCTTCAGAATAATTTTTAATATCATGCCTGAGTGTTCTATACATAAAAGAGTATTTTGATTTAACTTTTTCGAGTATAGAATTAGCACATTCATTAAATTTTCTTTCATCTACTGGGGTATTAAAATTAGAAGATATAAGCCCTGCTGCAGGAGATAAATCATTTAAAATCGTTTTTCTAGCTCCTAACTTTGAGAACTCCTTCCATATAATTTGCCCATTCTCATCTTCCTCTTGAACTAGAATCGTCCCGTCAGCCAAAACTTTATACCCTAAAGATTCAACCGTAGCCTTATCATCACATATCTGAGCGGCAACCCCGGTCATACCAGTCCCACAAAACCCATCAAACACTAAATCCCCAGGTTTTGTGTAGTGCAGAATATAACGCATTATCGCTTTGTGAGGCACTTTTGTATGATAACTATGAGCATTATAAATCGGGTCATTTTTGCCTTCACTCACATCCGCCGCATAAGGCTCCCGACTGTACTCTTCCTCCGGATCATAAGGCGTACCATACAGCTTCACAAACTGCCCAATAAACGGATTCGGACAAGCCGTATAATAAGGCGGATCAGAAAGATTCAAAATATCTTCATCTTCCCCAATAGGAAACCCTTCAATCTTACGAAACTCCGGATCTTTCAATTTCTCCCGCAGCAACCCGGTAAAATACTCACGACGCTTTTCATCATTATCAAAGGTCATGCCCAGGCATTCAACCGGGCCAGAGACATAACTGGCGTTTTCTTCTTCAACACCGCTTAACAGATCATCTTGCTTTATCATCAATTCTACCTAAACTCCCGCGCGGGAAGTTATAAAAACCATTAAAAAAACGCCATCGCATCACCAGCCAAAAACCGGTAACCCAGTGGCGTTTATCTATTTTTGGCTCATGGCTGCTATTCAAACAGAATACGAACTTTGTCTTTCTCTTTGCCTTTGGTGCTTTCTTCCACCAGCGCGGTAAAGCGTTCGATCAGCTCTTTGGTGGTCAGCGGTGTGCCCAAACCACCCAGCGTATTGATTAATTGCTTGGAACTGATGGTCACCGGCTCCAGGCCACTGAACAGCTCATTCACAGCATCAATAAAATCCCGACTCAGTGGTTGTGGCAATTCCCGCTTATTTTGAAACTGCTGAATCAGCTGCTGCTGTTCCTGCTTTAACAGGCTCTGGTCCAGAAACGGGTCGGCCAGGCTGTCTGCCAAACTGTCGGTCCATTGGGTCAGCAGCATATCCAGCTCACTGTCGAGATCACCCAATCGATCCGCTGCCGACAATACCGTTCGCTCACTGCGCGGGGAGAAATCCACCGGCTGCGGGTTCATGGCCAGCACCTTCGGGTCAATCGCTTCAGCCACTTTCAGCTGCGCCCAGTCATTACGCCACTGGCTCAGTTTCTCGCTGGCGGTTTGCAGCAGTTCGATACCGGCGAGCTTATCCAGCGTTTGCAGGCGATCGTCGTGCATCAACGCCGCTTTCTCTTTATCTTGCGCCAGGGTCAGGCGGGCATTGCCATAGAGTTTGATGTAGGCATCCCGATAGGCCTGCGCCAGCTTTTCCAGCCTTGCCAGCGTACTGTTTGCCAGGGTGCCACTTAACCGTTTCTCTTTGTCCTGCAAGTCCTGTCGAAGATCGGTTCTGGCGGCCTTAACCTCATCCTGCCAGGGGTGATCTTCCGGCAAAATCTGCTGCGCCTGGCTCAGATAACTGCAAGGTGCCTGCAATTCACGGACGATTTTTTCCAGCTGTTGCAGGGTTTGCCAGCTGTTCAGAGCCGCTTGCTGAGCTTCAATCTCCTCCGGCGTCTCCCTCAGGTTTTTCAGTTTGCCGGGGGTGTTGTAACGCTGCAGGGTTTCCAGAAACTGTTTGGCACTGTCCAGCGTTTGCTTGAAGGTGCAGGCTTCATCTTCTTCCAGCACCTGCTGCCCCCAGAGAGGGAGTCGATCTTTTAACAGCTGCTGCCCCTGCACCAGCGATTTTACCTGCTTTTCCAGCTGGTCCATCATATCCCGGACCACCGCGTCGTCACCTTGCTGGATGGAGGCAGCCAGTCCTTCCTGCATCCCCAACAGTGTTAGCAGTGCCTTCAACGCTTTGACGTTGAAGTCTCTGGGTGCCTGGATATGTTTGAAGTCGGCCAGGTCTTCCATGGGCAGGTTGGCCAGCACACTCATTTTGCTGGCATCCAGCTTATCGCCGGTCACTGCCAGCTCAATTTCTCCGGCATGGACCAGCGATGCCAGTACGACCACCAGCCACTGCGCTTCCAGCCGGTAACGTTCCGGCTCAAAGTAATACTGATCGTGGCTGCGGATCAACAGTTCAGCCTGGTTCACCACCTGACCGGCAGGTTTGTTTTCCAGCTTTTCCAGCACGGTTCTGGCATAGCGGGAGTGTTTCGGTGCCAGCTTGTCACCCTCCAGCAGACCCAGACCATCCAGTACCGCACTGGCTCTGCGGGTACGGGTGCCCCCGGCCAGGTTACGGAGCACATCCCGGGCAGCCTCGCTTATACTGTCGCCGGTAATGTACTGACTGAAGCTGGGGTACTCTGGTGCCTGGCGATGAAACTCCGGGCTGAGAATCACACTGGCAATGGCTTCAAAGACTTCTCGCAAGCTCAGGGTATCGCTGCTATTAGCGCCGGTGACCGTACGCAGGGTTTGCCCTGCTAGCCAGTCCATCATCGGTTTTTGTTGATCTTTATACTGAACCTCAAAGGCGTCGGTCCGGTTCTGATTGAGCCATTTGACCATGGCCTGCAAATACTCGGTGGCCTTACTGCGATAAATTGCCTGGGCTGATCCCGGGGTATTTTCTGCCTGAACCATCGCTGCGGCATAAAGCTTGAGGGCATTATCGAAGGTTTCATCACTGTTTTTCAGGCGAAACATCACTTCATCGGTGCCCAGGTACTGCTTTTTCAGTTTGGGTGGGTTCCTTGGCTGGATAAAATAGAGGTAGTAATCCAGCGGTGGCTTGGCCGTTTCCCGCTCATTGGGTGAGCCCAGGAACAACCAGCCCTGGCGGGTGACGTT
This sequence comes from Endozoicomonas sp., assembly GCA_027942505.1. GTDB lineage: Bacteria > Pseudomonadota > Gammaproteobacteria > Pseudomonadales > Endozoicomonadaceae > Endozoicomonas. The sequence goes on from JAQFVO010000405.1 coordinate 11,891, forward strand.
TTTCTCCGGCCAGCGCAGCTGATGCCGCCACATTTGGGTGTAGGATTCTTTGGAGTCGGTCTGCTCCAGAATTTGCAACATGGCAGCCCGGTAACCATTGTTGATCTGGTCGTCACTCAAAAGCGCCACACGTTTTTCTATTTTGGCGTCGTAGTCTTCTGTTTTTTTCAGGTCCAGAAACAGTTGTTTCTGTTCGTTGGTGGAAAAGAACTGTCCATTCACCGTCTCCCTGATTTTTTTGGTGACGGTACGAATGTGAATAGCAAGATTGTTGGCGGGGTCACCGGGCATATCCTGAATTTTAGGAATATATAAGCACAGCGAATCTCGCAACTCATTAAGGGTCACTCCCACCGGTAAAAAGATATCCCCGGTTGTCAGGCGCCTGACCGCTAATGCCGAGATAATTCTCATGGCAAAGGGCTTTTCATCTTCTGTCGGGTACGCCATCCGAATGCGATCAGCCAGCGTGGTGTAACAATCAACTACCTGGCTGACTTCCGGGTGGGTATTGAAGCTTTTATCCTCTATAACTTCATCCCAATAACCATCATAAGAAAATACCCCTGGTATACGTTCAGGAATCTCTTTATCCATCAGCTTATCCATACTGCGGGATAGGCTTTTCAGTGCCTGGCGATTCTCAATACCGGAAATTTGTTCAAAAACGTAAAGGTAATCCGGGTGAACCGGAAACATCTGGACGAATTCATCCAGTCGCTCATTCATATGCTCGTAATAGCGGGTAAATGTTTGCAGATAATTCCTGATCCAGTCTTGCTGTTGCGCTGTCTTTTGCAGCAGAGATTCAGAAACAACAAACTTCAGATCTTCAGTAGAGATAAGGACCTGTTCTGCCCTGTCTTTGATCCGCCGCAATTGTTTAGAGACAAACTCTAACCTTGGGCTATCAAAAATTGCTTCCTGAATACCCACGATAAAGCGGAACTTGGTATCTTTTACGACCTCGCCAATGGTCCTGAGAATGCCCAGATCCAACGCTAACTGTTGCTGGGTTCTCGAGTCGATGTAATCCAGCAGCTCATCACAAACCAGTAAAAGCCCTTTTCCAGGGTATTTTTCATGGAATTGCGCCATCATTTTTTCAATATATGGCTTATGGCTGGAGGTAATTTCTTCCATGGGTGGGAACTCATATTCTACACCCAGTGCAGCCAGGCCCTCTTCGAGGTTATTGATGATGATATCGGTCAGATCCATCTTTGTGGAGCCGATCTCAAAACGAATTACCTCAAACTTTCCCTCAATCTGTTGAGCTGCCTCTCGCACTGCTCCATTGGTGATTTCAGAGGCCATTCCCGGGTACTGGGCTACAGCCGATATCACGGAGAGCAGGTGTGACTTACCCGAACCATAATTACCGATAACCCATAGCGCTTTATTATCTGCAAACTCCTCAAACTGGAGCTGACGAATGAGTAGATCATTGATCTTCCCCGCCATTTTTTCAGAAATAACGTATGAAGATACAAGCTTCCTGGCCTTTGATTCCGCATTGGCGTCTTTAATCTGAACAATAGTTTCTATTGGATTAAACTGGATCAGTTCACCGTATTTCATTGTGGGCTCTTCAATCTTGGTCGGAAGGGATGATAAAAACGTCTTGCAGCTCGTCGCTGTCGTAGTGCTGATATTCGGGGTGCATGGGCTGGGCATAGGTCAGCTGGTGTTCAGTGATGGTGCCAGGCCACAACACGACAATGACTGCAGAGCGGGATAACTGCTTGAGTAACGACAGTGGTTGCAGGGCTAACGAGGGTTCGAACAGCAGTTCGATATGGTCAAAAACAACTGGCTGATGGGCCTCAGCCAGTGACGCCAGAATACCCTGGGTTTTTCGACAGCGTTCCCGGGGGGATAGTGGCAGAAGCTCACGGGCAAGATATTCGGAAAGGTTGATTACCCGGTAATTTCCGCCAGTATTGAGCGATGCGCTCATACTCTCAGGTGCAATAATCAGCTTGCAGGCACGGCTGCTAACGCTCTGTATCGCGCTGTTCAACTGCTGAATGGGCATATCTTGGCCCTCATTTTCTCTGACGCAAAGCTCAGGCACGCTACCGCCCGTAGATTTGCCAATACCAGAGGGCAGGGCGGAGCGGGGTTCCTGGTAGCTCAGTGACCGGTTAGATAAATTTTGGAATTCTACCTTGAAGGGGAGGATAAAAGTAGTCTGTGGACGTTTATCTAATGACTTATATCGCACGTAGAATGAACGATTGAGGCAAATAACAGGAACACACTTACCCAACAGCCGGGAACCGGTTACTATACTGCCGTGGTAAATAAGGGAAAACGATATTGGTGATGACAAAACAAAAAACGCAAAAAGAGCCTGTGCACAGGACCATTACAGCAACCCACCGGTCTCGAGCAGCCCGCTTGAGGAGCATCTATCAGCGCAAGAAAGACGAGCTTGGGCTTACCCAGGAGAAACTGCGTGACTTGGCTGGTTTTAAGAATCAGAGCATTATTTCACAATACATGAATGCCAAAATTGCCTTAAACACCGATGCAATTATTCGTTTTGCCCGGGCGCTGCAATGTAAACCGGAAGATATCGAACCGGATATTGACCTGTATTATGATGAGGCTGGGAAAATAGCTGCTTATGAAAAGCTGCGCTTTCCCCAGAATAATCAGGAGATAATGCTTCCCGTAATTGGCACTGTCTCGGGTCAATTAGCGACACAAACCTCAGTAACCACCAGTGACTGCACTTATCAGTCTGTAGCTATTGAACTGGATGCGCCAACAGAAGCCTGGCCAGAATCCCGAGGCTTCGCAATTGTGGACCCGACTGAAACCATTGTTGGTTCTGAAAAAATTGCAGTGATGTTTCGTATGCGTTCCGGTTATCACCTATTTAATCTTGTTAGCCTACACGACGACCATCTTGTTGTTCGCTCTGGAAGCAGTCAGATTGAACTTATAAAAAACCAGCTTAGCTTTCTCGGAAAAGTCCTTAAAACAGTGAAATAACATTACTTCACAAAAATAAATCCTGAAACGACTTGACCCAGTATAAGCATTGCTTATATATTGGGGATGAGCAATGCTTGATTAAGTAAAAGACTGTGCTCGTCGTATTGTCTCTTGCAGTGACAGATTCAGGCGCTATTCAGCAGTAATTTTTTAGCACATCCACAGCAGTTGGAAGGGTGTTTAACCTGATAAAATATAAGCAATGGTGATATCTGTGGTAAGGAGTAGAGCAGATAAATTACAAACCAAAACGGCTAAAAGCCAAGGACTTACAGATGCGCAAGCATGAAGGGCCGGAAAAAACTGACGACCAGTTTCTTACATTGAAGGAAGTAACAAACAGAATTGGCTGCTCAAGAGCAACGGCATACCGCTGGATGGCTGATCGTCACCTCCGTTTACCAAAAGGGATAAAGCTATCCCCCAGAAAGCGAGTATGGCGGCTGTCGTCCATTCTGGAATGGATGGAAGCTCAGGAGCGAAAAGCAGCTAATGATCCAGTCTACACGGAGGAAGGCTAATGGATATTATTCCCGACAGACAAGAATACCAAAATGATTTGTCCAAGCTTATGGCATATCTGCAAATCAACTACATGCCGGTTCGTTTAATGAGTGGCGATGAGGTTGGTTTAAATAACTGTTACTTCCGCTTCGACTTTAACCTGCAAGCTGATGATCCTGGGGCAGCTCCGGAGGTGGTTACAGTGCTTATAGAGGGCACTGCAAAAGAGATCAGTCATGGCGCAAATGTGGTCATCGAACAGCGAATACTTGAGGAGGCTCTCTCCAGGTTATTCGATCGTTCATGGCAGGGCTATGACGTTTATGACACACCACTGATCAAGTTGCAAAGGGCAATGAAATGACAAAAAAAATGCACTCACAACAAGACCTGAAAATGGCAGAAGCATTCTTGAGCCAACTGGCAGGTCAGGAGGCCTGCCATCAGTTCAGAGTTATCCACAAAAATGGCAGTGCTCAAAATATCTGCGGTACTTTTGCTGAAAGCAAAGACAAGTTGATGCGGGCAAACGAACGGGGTGCAGGCATTTTTGTTGTGGTCAATGAGACCGGTGGCAAAGGCGGTAAAGACGCGAATGTGGTTGGTGTTGACGCAGTATTTCTTGATCTTGACGGTGCGCCTTTGGCGCCCGTGAGGGAAGAAGTATTACTACCACATCTGATCATCGAAACCAGTAAGGATAAGTACCACGTCTACTGGAAAATGAAGAACTTCCCGGTCGATCGGTTTAAGGCTGTGCAAAAAGCCATTGCCAGGCGCTTTGATGGTGACTCTTCGGTATGTAACCTTAGTCGGGTAATGCGGGTTCCAGGTTTCTTCCACCATAAAGGTGACCCATTTTTGAGTACGGTGGTGGAGGCATCCGACCACCCGGCTTACACTTTGAATGATGTCATCGAGGGGTTAGGGCTTAGCATTGGTAAAGACAACCAGTATGAGCCTTCCAGCCAGGTAGTGGTTGATCTTAATCTGTCACTGGGTGACGGTGAAAGAACAGCAGCATTGACCAGCCTGATTGGTTCCTGGATACGACAGGGGTTCAACAACCAGCGGATATTGGCAGGGCTTCGGCTATGGAATAGCCAGCACAGCCCACCGTTATCTGATGAAAAACTGGTAAAGACGCTGCAGAGTATTCGTTCCTCGGATGATGAAAAAATAGCGGCAAATGACCCAGTTCTATACGAGTACAATGCCCGCTATTCTGTTGTTCGCGTCGGCGGCAAGACAGTGGTATTGGACCGGGGGGCGTCGGGCATTGAGGTCGCTTGCATGAGCTTTGAGGACTTCAACAAAGCACAGATGAACCGGTTTACCCGTGATGGCAAAAGTGCCTCTCAATATTGGCTGAAACACCCTAAAAGAAGTCAATATGAGCAGATTGTTTTTGCCCCGGGAAAAGCGGCCAACGACGATGTATTCAACCTATGGCAGGGCCTGTGCTGCGAGCTGGTTGAAGGTGACTGCAACCTGTACCTGAATCATATACGCGACAACATATGTAATGGTGATGAGCAGGTATACGATTATATCCTGGACTGGATGGCTCACCTTATCCAACACCCTGAGATACTGATGGGCATAGCCATTGTTCTCAGGGGCGGGCAGGGTACCGGTAAAGGCGTATTTGCCTCCTGGTTTGGAAGGCTGTTTGGCCGACACTACAAGCAGATTACCTCCTCTGAGCAAATACTGGGCAGGTTCAATGCCATTCTTGCGGATAGTATCCTGGTATTTCTGGATGAAGTGTACTGGCCCGGTAAAAAGGAGTTGCAAGGCTCGTTAAAAACCCTGATTACCGAAAAACGCCGGATTGTTGAGTTCAAGAATAAAGATGCAACGCCCATGGATAACTACAACCGGGTAATCATGGCCACCAATAACGACTGGGCAGTGCCAGCAGGTGCAGATGAGCGCCGATTTCTGATGCTTGATGTCGGCAACCAACACCAACAGGATGTCGCTTATTTTGAAGCCATTGCCGAGCAGATGAGTAACGGTGGCCTCGAAGCCCTGCACCACCTGCTGGCAAACCGGGATATTTCGTCAAAGAACCTCCGGGATGTCCCTAAAACCGATGCATTGCTGGCCCAGAAAGAGCAAAGCATGGGGCCTGTTGAAAGTTGGTGGTATGACTGCCTTCATGAGGGGAAGCTTTACCCTCATAACCCGGAATGGCCAGAGCATGCCAATAAAAAGCAGCTGTTCGATGCTTTTAAAAGCTCAGCAGGGTTTAAAGCTGAATATACAGCGATCAATGCCTTCTACCGTAAGTTAAAAGAGATGTCATCGCGCATCAATACAGACTGCAAAATACGGGAGAATGGTAAGCAGATCAGGGTGGTTAGACTTTCAGACTTAAAAACCAGCCGTGCTGATTTTGAAGCTTTTCTCAAGCAGCCTGTGAAGTGGGGGGAGTAGGTTAGACCTGCTCGCTCACTTATCAACCTATTCAAAACCTGCCAGGTGATCCGGGTTTCCGGGTTAGGCAGGTTTTTTTTCTTTTGTCCGCAGCTCCAACCACAGAAAAAAATGTAATAATCGGATATTTTATTTTTAATATTTTTTTAGGTAAAAACATGGATACCTGTCCCTGACTAGATTTTTCAATACTTCCAGATGTGGCAGGTTTCAAATCAATTTTAAAATCCTGTCCCAAAATTTCAGAATTTTTTTTTCAAGTTCCCATTTCTGAGAAAATCTCAAAAATCCGGTGACCATCTGAACCAAAGGCTTTGACATCCCGTGTATAAAAGTCACCCGTTCCCCTTTCATAGGGCCCCATAACATAAACAGCTATGGCAGCCATTAAACTTTTTCCCGGGACTCTTGGCAAAGGGCAAATGCCGGGGAGCAATCGGTGGGGTTCGGGCCAAGTGACAAAGGCCAGAAGTCAAAACCCATAGAGATCTGCCAGTTGCCGAATGGCCTTTAACCGGTCAGTAACCGTATGCGCCACATGGTAAGTTTCCATCAGCATCAGCGCCAGTTTGTCTCGAGTCATATCATGACGTTTCTGAAGCCGTTCCCGCTGCCTGCGTATCCCCTCTTTCACTGCTGGATGCACCAATAGCTTGGCCGCTGTCGAATGAGGGTTGGTAGTGCGATATCCTGCCTTCTTCACTGCCTCAGCCACTGATGATGGGTTGTTGATATATTCTTCGACAAAGGTCATTTGTCGTGCGTTAAGCGCCATCTGCCATTCGTCCCTGAACTAGAAAAACCTCTACTTCTATTTTATCAAAATCCCCCTTCCTATTCAGACTTCAAATTATTAGCCTTCGTAACCTATTGATCTGCAGCAAAACTTGAGCCTCAGCTTTATGCTTCAATCCCCATGGCAATTATTTCCAAAATCGAGAACACCTAATGAACATCACCAGCGCTCTAATAATTGATCAGCCATGGATCAGTAAAATCCTGAATGGTGAAAAGGACTGGGAGATGCGATCCACACACTGCCATAAAAGAGGATATGTAGGCCTTATTGAAAAAGGCACTGGTACAGTTGTCGGTATTGTAAAGGTTACCGACTCTATTGGCCCATTAGACCAGCAACAAATGCTTGACAACTTTCACCGGCACAGTATACCAGAAGCTATGATTACTTCTGGACAGGTGGATACATGGAATCACGCTTGGCAATTCAAATTTGTAAGAAGGCTGAATAAACCAGTCCCATACATTCACAATAATGGAGCTGTCAATTGGGTGACATTAAATGATCAGGCTCGAATTATGATCGCTGCCGAGCTTGAAGAGCCTCAAAAAGTCATATCCAGCACAGAGAGCTACAGCGAAAAAACTGATATTGAAGTCAACCTGCCTTCAAAG
>JAQFVO010001335.1 GCA_027942505.1 Endozoicomonas sp.
GCTCGGCCTCTGCTAACGTGACCGATTCCCAGCTACTTTCTCCCAGTGCCGATCTGAGATTGTCACCAACCAGCCATATGCCCTTAACAACGGCACTGAGAAACCAGACGCAATCGCTTACAGACAGTGTTATCCCCGGGTACTCATCAGGTGGGCTAATTGATATGTCTGCCACCGCCATTGGACCGTTCAGTTCAGTGATGACCAATGTCACCAGCCCAGCCATGTTGAAGCAACAGTTATTCAACATACTGGACGAGATGGGCAACACAACCAATGCCGGCATGCTGAAAAATGACCTGCTGAGCTTTGAGAAACAGTATCCAGCCGTTAATATATCTGGTTTAATCTCGTTTATTGATTCAACGATCCGCGACCTTGAATCATTTATGCTGTTGGACGGCATCTATGCTTTCGCCAGAACGATTAATGGCACCCTCCCCCGCGTTGCTCAACATTATGAGCACATCGCCGAGGAGGGAGTGCACGAGATGATTCAATATTTCAATACCACCACACCACTTGCACCAACCTCTGAACCAACTAAAGCCCCCAGTCACGATCGTTCAAAAAGAATGATCATTTCTAAGACTGATTTTTTAGGGAAAATTGAAAATCTCTTAGATATTCAAGATTGCTTTAACACGGAGAACATGACCCCAGAACTGCTCGATTTTTTACGTGGCTTTTCAGCCATGCGCACTGATTTTTCTCTCTTGTTACATCAAAACTTAGACACCACGCCAGAAGCCCAGGCGCTTGCTGAGCAGGTCCGTGAGCCACAACATATTGCCGAATATTTAAGGGAATATAACCAGGAAGTATCAGAATTGATAGGACATGCAGAATATCAGGACCTTGGACGACTGGCCTTTAAGGTTAATGTCCTGAATTATGTCAACGAGGACTTTGTGCAGTCAGCCTTCGGAACAAACTTGATAACGGCACTTACGAATATGGTTCGTGAATCGTTGTCGGAGATTGAACAGATAGCTGTTACACCTGGTAATTTCCCCTTGTTCGCAGTCATAATGTATGGTTTGGCATGGAACCCAATTAAGTTACTTATGGACGATATCGGAGAAGACGATGGAATTTGTTTTGGAGATTCTACCGCACTGTTGGTGGCCAGCTTTGCTGGCGCACCGATCGTGGAAGCCATTAAAAATATGGTTAACTCCGTTTTCTGGGGGGTTGGATATGCTGAATTGCCCTTTCTTGCCAGATTGATACTACAGCAGATTTCTCAAAAAAGCTGGGATAAGAGCACTGATCGCACAAAAACGTTTCGACTGAACATGAAGTTAAAACATAACAGCCATTATCTTGGCAAATTAGATAGGCTTCTTGAAACCATCCAGACCGGAATGAACAATGGCGTGATTTTTGATTCCATCAGAGAATTCCTTAACAAGATGGTTGGTGCTCTTGAGGTGAAAGCAGACCAGCTCCCTGATGGAGCAGACGTTTCAACACAAGCACAAATTGGCACCCAAATGGTAAACGGCCGTTCAACGCATATCGTGTTTGCCGAACTGAAAAGAGTGGCACAATCATTCAGCCTTTCCGTTTGTGATACACAAGAGGAATCTATGGGTTTTGCCTGGGCTAGCGGGGAGACATTGAATGAACTGGTCAGTAATGCCATGGAGACACTGGTTGCCTTTTCTGACAAGTACCGAATTCCGATGGAGACGCCAGCACAGAACGCTCCAACCGGCGATATTTATGTGCCTTCCGAAGACGTATTGACCGCCCTGGAAAATATGCAGGTTATTTCCGATTCAGCCCTGACGCTGAAAGATATCATGACCAATGATATCGTAGACCTGCAAACCCTTGATCAAATCGCCATCAAAGCCCTGGCCAAACGGTTTTTCGACAAAGTAACCAGCCCTGAGG
>JAQFVO010000475.1 GCA_027942505.1 Endozoicomonas sp.
GGCATAGCTGAGCGTGCAAACGGTATGATCGGGAACGTTCACATTGAGGGCCGCTTCTGCCTGATAGCGGTTCCTGACCCGCTCGGCACCATTAATCAGGAAGCTCTCGCCACCGGTTGCATAATGGGCGGTGACCTCTACCGGGTCTTTCTTGAAGTCGTGAAAAGCCATTACGCCCAACTCTGGTCTGATTGTTGTGTCTTCGGCGGCAAGGTCTGCCAACAGGCTGATACCTGCCCCAAGCTCCAGAATGTTGTAACGACCGTTGTTGACCTGATCAAAAGAGGGGAATGGCTGATTTGGGTCCCGGGCCGATTCGCTGTAATCATCGGTGTCGATACTGTAGTAGTTAAAGGCCACCTTTGGTTGCCAATACCATGAGTTTTTCAGCTCCATGTGGTAACCACCGCTTAACCCGACACCCCAGGATCTGGAACGGTAGCTTGCATCACAGCGTTTGCCGTCAACCGTCCGCTGGCCACTGTTTTTGCCAGAGGCGTAACTCAACCGGCCGTCGAAGAAGTAGTTGTCCTCCCATGAGGAGGTGTAGAGGCTGAAGATATTGCTGTCGGTGTCGATTGTGCTGTTGGTACCCTCACCTTTAACGTCTCCACGGGCGTAGGTATAGGCAATGCCCGTCCTGATATCACGATTGTTTTCCAGGACGCTGTCAGCACCGATGGTGAAGCCATTGGTCTTGGCGTGATAACCCGGAACATTGTCTTTTACGTCTTGCATCGCCTTGTTGTAGGAGTATTGAATCCACACTCCCCGGTTGGAGAAACCGTGACCTCTGTCTATGCCGGTGCGCTGAGTTGACATCCGTTCATCCAAAGCATCTCCTGCCGTCTGCATCGCCAAGTGGGCATTGTGTACTGCATGGGGAGAGGCGAGCTGGGCAAGCTCCAGCTTATCGTTATTAACGGCAAAAGACGTGTAATTGGCAGAACCGGGATCACCTGCTAACAACTTTTCGTTGTCCAGTGGTTGTGCTGTCGGACTCAAATCAGCGGCTAAATCTGACTCCGGTGCCATGCCAGCCAGTGCCGTTAACTCAGTGTCATCGTCCAGACCGGGATTACTTGCCGGTAATTTTCCGTCGCCCAATGGTTGCGCAGCCGGCCCCTGGGCAGCGGTCAGATCGGATGCCGGTATCATCGCAGCCAGTGTCGTTAACCCAGCATCGTTGCCCAGACC
>JAQFVO010000573.1 GCA_027942505.1 Endozoicomonas sp.
TTGCCATTGCCATCAAAAAATATACCCAAAGGAGAGAGTCGATCCTGACCCCTGAAGAACTGTTCTTGTTACTGCAAGCGACAAAGTCCTGGATCATCGATCACAACTGGAGATGGATAAGCCTTAGCACTGTCATTCACTCACTGACTACCGCCGGTGCTTTCGTCCCAACGGGTAACGTGAGATCGACAGCAACCAGATATCAGATTCGCCTGCTGGAAAACCTGCTCAATGCCATCATTGCTAAAAGTGCTACCCAAGACAGTCTTGACGCTCTGGGGGTCACCAATATCCTGTGGGCTCTGGCCAGAATGATAGACTCCGGCCTGAGAATAAGGCCTTTGTTCGAAAAAGTCGTAGCTGCCTTACTACCCTACATTGCCATTCAATGTGACCAGTTCAGCCCACAGGGTATCTCTAACCTGCTATGGGCTTTAGCAAAACTGGTGCGAAGGGGCATGAATTTAACACCACAGATTAAAAATGCTGTATTGCTTTTGTTGCCCTTTGCCCTCAGGCAGCGGTCAAACTTCAGTGCACAGGAAGTGTCCACCGAGCTTTGGGCCCTGGCAACGCTGGTTGAGTGCGGCCTGGAGCTGGGGCGGGAAGTACGTCATACGTTAGAAAGACTGTTGCTGTGTGTAAGAACTTGGCCGGCGCGCTTTGACGAGCATAAAATCGCTTTGATGATCCAGTCTGTGGCAAAGCTGCCGTTGAAGGCACAGGGAATGCCTGAGGAGACAGCAGAAACGGCTAGCATGATGCTAACGCACCTGGATCCTGCCAGCCTGTCGTCCAATGAACTGACCGCGACACTGTGGGCTTTTGTCAAGCTGTCAGAGCACTCCTTACCACTGACTCAAAAGCTTAAAAACGTCTTACGCCGAATGATGACAGAAATCCTGAGGCGTGGAGACAGTCTTAACCAGTCAGATATCTCTCTCCTTACTCGGGCAGTAGCCACTCTGATGGAGTACTTTGCATCGTTGGTTCACACTCTCGAACCGCTGGCCGTCAGACTGCTGTCGCAAATCATCACGCACCGGTGTCACTTTTGTTCACGGGATGTCATCGAACTATGGTGCTCTCTGGACAAACTGGGTCAGTATTGCCCGGCCGTGGAGTCTGAGATTGCCAATTCAGCATCGGCTCTTTTGCCGCGCAGTGAATTGCTGCGCTTTCGAAGCTGGCAAATCCCGCGATTATTCCAGGTTCTGGCCACACTGGCCAGTCACGATCGGTTGCCAGCGGCCGGGCTGGCAACTGTCGTAGCCAACAGACTGACGGTAATCAACAGCAGCAAAATGAGTTTTGATTGTCAGAGTCTGACGGATCTGTTCCAGGCCATCTCGACTCTGGTTAGTCACAGCCTGCCTCTGACACCTGGCGTGAAAGTCACCATCTTCGAACTGCTCACCCCAGTGAAGGCACGTCATGATGATTTTAACGAGCAGCAGATTATCAAACTGCTCAGATCCCTGACCACACTGGCAGACAACGGGCTGGAACTGACACAAATCCACAGACAGACCGCGGCCAGCCTGCTGCCCCACGTCGGCCTTCGTCACCAGCCAGATATCGCCGCCAGCCTGCTGTGGTCACTGGCCAGACTGGTGTGCAAGGGTCTTGAGATGACCGCCACACTGGAACTGGTGATCATAAAATTATTGTCATCAGCATACCCTCATCAGACTGATTTTCAGCCTGAACAGGTTATTCGGATGGTGTGGGCCACGGCAATGCTGTTAGAACAGGGGCTGTCCGTGACGCCAATAGTAAAAAAAGTGATGGTGGCACTGGTGCCCAGACTGGACGTCAAGCTGATCAACTGTTCGGCACACGACGTTATTAGTCTTTTATGGGCATTGGGAACAATGGGTGAACTGATCAAGTGCCCGCCCGTTGTGCTCAATGACCTGGCCAGAGAGCTGGCCAGCCACAGCAAACTGACCAGAGAAGAGTTATACATGGCACTGTGGGGGTTGCTGGCGTGTGCTGCCAGGTGCGCCAGCAACTCTGAAACTGTGCAGGTGACCCTCTACCGGTTATTCACTTATGCCCAAACAGAGCCACCGCATATCCATCAGGAGGCCACCACCCTCGTTATGGCCGCTGCCTGGCTGGGTCTGAAAAGCCCGGTCTCACCTTTTTACCGGCCGGTAATATCCCCGGAGCAGTCGGAGTCATACGCTCATCTCAGAGCGGCTTTTCCAGAATTGAAGATCAGGCAGAAAGAGAGCATCAATCAACTGCCACCGGCTGACATCTACTTGCCAGACCTGGCCACGGTCATAGAGGTTCAGGGTTGTCATCACTTCGTTGGCCACGACTTTATCACCCGCAACGGCTCCTGCCTGCTCAAAACACGGTTATACAAGAAACTGGGTTACGACGTGATTGAGATCCCGGCCAATATGTT
>JAQFVO010000647.1 GCA_027942505.1 Endozoicomonas sp.
ACTACCTTTTTTAATTAATATTTCAAACTCCTTTTATGCGAAACAATCAGCTCAACCAATGGGCTTCATTGCGGTATTTGACGGAGTTTATCAAAGATAAGTAGCTGGCCATATGGAATCACATATTTCTGGCTGCTTGGGCAGGTGCTATGCGAGGCACAACGGAGGGACCATAGCCGTAGCTATGTGACCGGAGTTGTAACGAAGCCCAGTGCCTGAACAAGGAGTCAGAAATATAGGATTTCATATGGTTAGCTACTTATGGTGTCAGCTGAGCAGCAAAGGCTACGGGCATCATCAGGTGATCCCGGTTCAGAGTCTTTGCAAGGTGTTGACCCTGATCAGTGTTATTTGCCCACAGTTGTATAAAATCCGGCACCTGATTATCCCTTCTTAATCTGGTCCCACTCCCATGAAAAAATCCATACTTGCTGTTTTGCTGGCTGCGACGATGGCCGGTTGCCAACACGACTTAGCAACAAGTACCTCTGAAGATATGACTCCAGTCAGTGAAGTGAAGTTTGCCGCCTTCAACGTCTCGTTTGCCAAAGATGGTGATGCGACGGAGAATTACCAGCGCTGGGTGCGCTACTTTCAGCTGACGCCAGAGAAGCAGAATGCCCTGATTGCGCTGTGGAAAAACGACACAGCCACGCAAGAGGAGCATCTGCTGGCTGAGCGGGTGATTCAGATTCGTAATATTGCCGCCATTATCCAGCAGAACCGGCCCGATGTGCTGCTGCTGACCGAGTTCAACAATGATGGTGAAGGCAGAGATATGACCGCATTGCAGGCATTTCAGGAGAATTACCTGGGGGTAGCGCAAAGCCTGAACAGTGTTGATGGCGGCGATATGCTCGAACCCATTCACTATCCATTTGTGCACAATTACGCCACCAATACCGGTCTGTTACCTGACGACACTACGCTTGATTTTGGCAATGACGGCGGCAAGGGCAGGCCTAATGGTGCTCACGGCTTTGGCTTTTATCATGGGCATTACGGCTTTGCCCTGATGTCGAAGTTTGAGGTGGATGGCGCCAATACCCGCACTTTCCAGACCGTAAAATGGGCCGATATGCCGGGGGAGAAAGTACCAACTATTCCATTGGCTGACGATCCGGATAATCCCTGCAAGGCCGAAGATCTTCCTGCCGGCATGGCTTGCGGCGACCCCTGGTACAACGACGCTGAGTGGCAAGCGATCCGGCTCAGCTCAAAAAATCACGTCGACGCCCCGATCATCATCCCAACGGCTAATGGTAATAGAGTCATTCATGCCTTGCTGGCGCACCCGACCCCACCGGCATTTGATCGTATCGCCTGGCACAATCGCTACCGTAATGGGGCAGAAAACAAGTTGTGGGTGAGCTATCTCAATAACGAGTCCTGGCTGGTTGATGACCAGGGAAATCCCGGCGGCTTTGCTGGTGCCGACTTTGTTATCATGGGCGACTTGAATGCCGATCCGGAGTTTTCCAGCGGCAAGGATTACGGTATCCGCGATCTGATGGTTTATCATCCGCAGGTTAGCCACGAGGTGGGGGATTCGACGGGTGCCATGGCCCCGGTTAGTGAGGGTGCGCAGAAGGAAGACAACGCGAAGGGGCATCCATACCCGGCAACCCGGACCAGCACCTTCGGGTCAAGAGTCGATTATGCCGTGCCTTCGGCCAGTCTTGAGGTGGTGAATACCGGGGTTTACTGGCAGGCAGAGGGGCAGCCGGGTCGACTGTTGTTCAACGATCCGCGTGTTGGCGAAAGAGGCAGTGATAAGGAGGTTTCTTCGGATCATCGGTTTGTCTGGGTGACCGTTAAGGTGGACTGATTCGGATCATTCTATTTGTGGTGTGATGCAGGGCTGATGGTCTGATCACACCGTTTACCCACAGGCAAGAGGCGAATCCCTTTTTTTGATGCTAGAGTCTTTGCGGTATCCGACCCAGCAACGCGCACTGTTTAAGTGGTCGCCGGCCTGGTGTATGTTATCTGACCTCTGATCCGACCAACGGAAAATCATTAATGCACTCTCTGCAGGACATCGACTGGTCATGCTGGCAGGGCCAGGATATAGCGACGCTGACGTTTATTGTGCAACGGGGCCAAATTTTGCTGATACGCAAAAAGCGCGGTCTGGGTGCTGGCAAAATCAACGGCCCGGGCGGACGCCTTGAGCCTGGCGAGACACCACTGCAGTGCGCCATTCGTGAGGTGCGCGAAGAGCTCTGTATTACCCCTGGCAATCTGCAGTTTTACGGCGAGAGCCTGTTTCAGTTTGTCGATGGCTATTCCATTCATGTGCATACCTATATGGCAGAAGAGTTCACCGGTACCCCACAGGAGACCGATGAGGCTATTCCCCTGTGGTTCGCCCTGGACCAGATTCCCTACAGCGAAATGTGGGCAGACGACATTCTCTGGCTACCGGAAATGCTAAAGGGCAACCACTTCAAAGGCCGGTATCTGTTCGACGGAGATCGTATGCTGGACCATCATCTGGACATCGGCAAAAAAAAATTTTGATCAGGGGGTTGGAAAAACAAACACCAGACTCAATATAGTGTTTAACAGTGGCTCAATGCAGCACTGTCAAACACGGCTGTTTCGTTACGAAAAGCCATTTAATACACCATATTGCTCAACTGAGGATATGATCATGCGTACTTTTGATTTTGATTTCACCCCGCTCTACCGCTCTGCCATTGGGTTTGATCGTGTGGCTCACCTGCTGGAATCCATGAATGCCGGGCAGGCACAGAGCACCAGGAACAACGGTTACCCTCCCTATAACATTGAACTCCTTGCTGATAACCAGTACCGCATCACCATGGCGGTGGC
>JAQFVO010000716.1 GCA_027942505.1 Endozoicomonas sp.
AATGGACCCGGGTAGAGGAAGTGGGTGGTCCCGGAGCCAGTGGTGGCATTCTTGACAGGGTTCGGTCATTGCTGTCAACAGGGGGAGGATGATGCAGGCTACGATATCTGAACCTGTTTGGCGGCAGGTCAACCAACTCAGAAAAGCCGGTGATCTGCCTGGTGCCTGGAATACGGGGTTTGCGGGATTGGCAGAAAATCCTCAGGATCGTTATCTGAAGGGGGCGCTGTTCTGGGTCTGTTACGACTATCTGAAAGGTTTCTTGCAACCGATTATGCTACGAGGCCAGCAGAACAGTGGATATAGACCCAATGATCGGGAGTATCGTGATATTGACGGGATTCTGGAAGTGATTGGGCAACTGCAGATACCAGCGGGGGGATTTGAATACAGCCGTTTGCTGGCTCTCTTTCGCAAGAATATGGATTGTTTCCCGTCACTGGTCAGGCTGGTGATGCAGCATCAGGGTGATCTGTTTAGTGATGAAGATAAAACACCTTATATAAGCGACAAAGGCGAGTCACCCAGCCTGCTGCTTAACACTGCGCGGAAAGTGGCATCAGCCTGGCAGAACTTTGGAAAGCAATGGCAATTACCATTAACGGATGTGTTGGCACTGCTGGATCGTGCCCGTGCGGAGTGTCGTGATACTCAGCATAAGCTCTGGCTGGATTATGATCAGGCCAGGTGTCTGGTTATGGCTGGGAAAAACCGGGAGGCCCGGCAGTTTATCCTGCCGGTTTTAAAGCGCAAGCAATCAGAGTCCTGGGCCTGGGGAGCACTGGCATCCACCTACCGACAGGAGGACAGTGAAGCGGCGATTGCTTTGTTTGCCAAGGGGATTGGCTGTGCGATGAATGATCAGTTTGCCATCCCTTTGTTAAAAGGTATTGCGCCATTACTGATGGCCCAGGGTAAAAGTCGCGAAGGCTCATTGTTTATTAAACGATTGGTTGATATTTATCAGAGCCAGGGTTGGGCCGTAAAACAGAATATTGCTGATTTAACCCACAACAGCGACTACGACCAATCCGTCGATCTGGCTGAACTGCAGTCGGTAATCATTCAACTGTCGTCAGAGGCTCTGAGTTATTTGCATGGGCCTACCCGGCAGTGTGTTGGTGTTGTGGAACGGTGTCACCAGTCTGGAAAAGGGTTCGATGTTTATTTAAGTCAGCAAAAAACACTATCGGTACGTCTTGGTTTACACCAGCAGGCATCGGGTCAGCGCAAGCTACCATCTCCCGGAGATTTTGTCACACTGACCCTGACTGAATCAGACCCTGAATGCGTTGAAGTTGTGGCTTCAAAGAACAGTGAACCCGTGGATATGGATGGGGTTGGAACTCTGACTGGAATATTGAGGGTCAACCCAAAAGGATTCGGTTTTGTGGAGGATACCTTTGTACCCCCTCTTTTGCTTTTGAAAGGTATGGACGGTCAACGAGTGACTGTTATTCGTGTTAAGTCTGTTGATAGGAAAAAGCAAACTATTGGCTGGAAGGCCATACATCTTGGTCCCTGTGAAGACATCAGTGCAGGTCAAGACTAACTTGAATCGACTGCGAGATCGATCCTCGCCTTCGCAAGGATGACGGCCAGGGCGATATTCGACCTTTTGCACCACTTCATGGCAGGTAATAAAAAGGACACCGTCTTTTTCTAATTGGAAAATTTATGGATGTCCTGTTTTTTCGACCTGTTACCCGACCGCCACCGTCTTCCTCACCGGTCAGGTGCTGGCTTTCAAAGAGCTTCACGTCCCTGACACTCCCCGCCCTATCGCACCCAAAGGGCATAAAGGCGAGGGTTCTTAGATCGCTCCAAGAACTTTCCTGCTTCGTCACGCCTTCCCTAGACAACACCAGCTATGCAGCCAATATTGCCCCCGTTCCAGTCGCTCCACAGGCCAACCCCGCCAGCCCGGCGGTTCTTGTATTACCATAGGCAATTGTCTTGAAAAAAAGTTCAAAGAAAAATTGCAATTTACGGAATCCATTTAACCCCCAGTCCTATCGGTGGTACGGCATTCCGACTGGTCGCTTGTATCCCCGCCCGACTGGGCCGGGCCGCGCAGGCGAGGCTTTACGCGAAAACATGGGTAAAAATTTGGGCGTGAGCACTATTTCTCTTTTAGATTTCTCTTGTTGATCTATCTGACCAATCAGGCAGCTGTGCTGGTTTAAAATTGGCATGACTGGTCGATTAAATAAAAATAAATCTTATCAGGTGATAGCCATGCCGAAACCAGCAGGCAAAAACGGCACCTCTGTAAGAGCCGAAAAACACCCGCAAAACAATAATGACCATAACAATAAAATGGTTGGCAAATATTGCGCACGAACTGTTACCGATGCTGAGCAATCGGCTGCCAAAGTAGCCACCGGTAACGACGCCCGGCAAAGTGAACTCGGTAAACCTCAACATGCGCGCTCGGTCACGGGAACAAAGAGATCCACGTCTGTGGACTCCAGTGACTCAGGCTTTTCCGACATGGAAGATGAGGCGCTGGAACTTCTCGATGCCCATGATTTGGCTATGCTGAGGGATTTGCTGCCACCACAGGATATCAAGGTGTTTGCTGGGCAGTTTGCCGGTCTGAAAGGTGACTTTTTCCATGTTGGGGACTACCTGGTGGAACACGTCAATGAACTGGTAGGGAAGATACGACAAAGACACCTGCACGAGAGGAACGTTTCCAACGGGGTCGAACCGTTGGTATCCTTGTGGAACTGCCTGTGCAGTGCTGCCCTCAATCATCTGCTTTGGAGCAGAGACGTCACACTGGCACCATTGACACGAGAATTTAAGGCCAATGTTGGCAAATGCCAGCATTTACAGCGAGAACGCTCAAAACTTGTTGGCCAGTACTTTGCCAACAGATCCAAAAGTACTCACCGCAAAGCTGCCAAAGCCCAAGCCGAGGTGGAGAAGTTCAAGAAAAATCTCTATTTGCCCGAGGTGAAGGAACTCAAACAAGCGCTACTCCAGCAATCTAAAGACGAGATAAACCACGGTGTTTTGCTTGATTCCCACGCACAGCTCCATGTTGTTCTGGGGAGCAATGCTCGCGATATTGTTGCTGAAGTGGATAAGTGGGTTCGAAACGTGTTGTTAAATCGGACTTTTACTGAGTCTGGCCTGAAGCCGAGCGATATCATCCACTAGAAGACAGTCTGAAGAAAAAATAGGGTTCCCTTCTTTTCCGGGCCTTTTGCGACTCCCTCCTTCGAGATTGTCGCAAAAGCCCGAATCTCACTCCTGACCGTCATCCTCACGAAGGTGGGGATCCAGCTTGCAGTCGATTCCATCAAATATTTTTTAGCCCACTTGCATTTTCTCAAAATAAAAAAAAAGTCGTGAATATTCTGCTATAACTGGCCGCTGGTGAACATTTGAACAGTCAGGACCGCAGCGTTTATTTAAATATTTCACGAACGACCAAGGTCTTTATTTCCTCAATATAAGACAGATGTTTTATTAATTACACGGACGATTAAAGAGTTAGATCGCATGTGTCTCAGAGTTTTATGGTTGTCAAGAACCCCAGTCATGGAGACTAATCATCGATAACTGTTGTTTATTTACAAACAATCTGACTAGCAGGTTACATAATGAACATGCATATGAACGGCAATATAATATTTGCAAGCATCGCCCATTCAGGTAGATATCCTGGCCAGAAACCTAAAAACCACCGTGCTGACAAAATAAAAAGCTTTAGTTCCAGGCACGCAATCAATAAATTGAAGACAGACGCAAAACCATCATCACTAAACAGCCGACTTAAAACCC
>JAQFVO010000780.1 GCA_027942505.1 Endozoicomonas sp.
AGCCAATGGACCATGGGCAGGTCGCCGCGACGTGCTGCCAGTATCAGGAGATTACTGCCATGATTCTGATCGCCAAGCGAGCCACTGTTCTGATGGAGCCACTGTAAGATGTGCAGATGGCCAAGCTTTGCTGCAAGGCGCATGGCGCGGTACTTGAAACAGTTCGGGAGCCCTGAAGGAAATCCGTCAGGCACGATGCCTTGTGCAATAAACCACTGAACAGCCTCCAGCTGGCCCATTCGCACTGCCTGGATAACAGCGTTGCAGCCGTCGCGATCACGCTGATGAATGCTCAACCCCTTCTGCATTAACCATTTGGCCTGAGTAAAATGGCCGGTGCTGGCAGCCAGAATGGCAGCATTAAAACTGTAAGACAAAGAGGTGACGTAGGCGTATCCATTGTTGAACGCCAGCGCATTGGGTATTTGCTGCACATCGACATCTCTTGCGCAAAGCCACTCCAGCAAGGGCTGGGAACCCGCCAGAGCCGCCAGTGTGATGGCATTGTGGTGCCCGCGATTAACCTGGTGAATATTGATGCCTTTGCCCGCCAGCCACTGACACCACGGCAGATTCCCCCGCCTGGCCACAAGGGTAAAGGCGTTATCGTTTTTGCGGTTGACCTGGTGGATATTAATGCCGAGCCGCTCAAGCGTTTGCATCAGTTGAAAAAAGCCCGACTGAGCGGCCAGGGTAAAGGCGTTGTTGCCACTGACAATAGTCTGGTGGATATCGATGTCCAGGTCGCACAACCACAGGGCCAGAGATTCATTGCTGGCGGCAGCGAGCGTCAGGACGCTGCTGCCGACATAGTTAACCAGCCTGATATCGGCACCGTGTTGCACCAGCAATTTGACGGTTTCACTGTGGCCCTGGCGTGCAGCGATCAGTAGAAGGCTATCGCCATTGGGGCAGATTTGCCGGATGCCGGCAGCGTTTTTCGCCAGGAGCCAGGGCAGAAGCTGGTGGTGGCCTGGCGGGCCGCCAGGGTAAGGGCGCTATCTCCGGATTCATTGGTCTGCTGGCTATCAACCCCTGAGTCCTCCAGCCATTGGGCAATGTCCTGACGGCCAGCACGCACCGCGTGTAAAAACAGGTTGTTGCCATCGGGGTAGACCCGCTTGAGATCGGCATCCTTAGAGGAAAGCCATTGCGCCAACGCCAGATGACCGTTGGCTACGGCCTCTGCCAGTGCGTCTTTGAGCTGGTCGTTGAGATGCACCACCGACGCATTCCGGCTGACCAGCCACATTACCAGTGGCTGGTGGCCGTGCCGTGCTGCCAGGGTCAGGGCAGTCTCAGCGTTGTAGTTTTGGTGGTTAACAGGTTGTGGGCAATGGCTGTCGAGCAACTCTATAAACGACAAATGTCCAACAGAAGCCGCCAGCATCAAGGCGTTATCACCATCGAGATTGATGTGATGAACATCAGCGCCCCTGAGGATCAGCTGTTGGGCCTGTGCCAGATTACCGGTCTGTGCTGCCAGACATAACGGGGTATTGCCCTCACTGTCCGGCATGGCCGGATCCACCTGAGCAAGCAGATTGGAGGCCTGGACTGTGATAACTGACCGCGGTTTGCTGGCCTGACAATCGTCGCTTTCAGGCAGATTGCCAGCCTTCACGTATGTGCCGGCCTCATCTGGCAAGGCGGCATCAGGGGGGTCCACTCTACTGGACTGGGGGGCACCGGTACCTGTTCTGCTTAGCATGACGACAACTCGGCTGTTATGGTTTCTTGTTCCGGGCTTGCTGGCTCCTTTTAACAGCAGCGTCCTGAATACGACTAAAGACGATTATTATTCGAGTTTAATGATGACCAGCTCCCGCAGATTAAATTTGCAAACAGGAGTAATTGGCAGGCTGTCAACGATCCTGAGACCTGCCTCGAGAGTGTCGGCTTGCTGACCTGTGAGGTTGGCCAGTGCAGTCATGCACTTATGTTCCAGTGTCTGGTCATCGTATTTATTGAACCGGGCAAAACTGGCATCTGCTTCTTCCTCACTCAGGTTCTCGTCATCACCACACAGTTGCAGCTCGCGTAAAATAGAGAGTTTCTCGTCCAGGCTGGAGGAGTGAAAGAGACTGGCGCGGCGAATCATTGATGTCATTGTGAAGATCATACCAAATACCGATACCGCCTCGGGTATCGTTTCCCGTTCACGGAGGATTGTCATATGTTTTTTCATCAGACGAGAGCCGCGGTTAAGCAGCCATCTGGCGGTCTGTGGTTTAGCTCTATAGACAGCCAGTAACAAGGCGCCTTCGTCATAGTGTGCCTGGCAAGGAGCTTCTCCTTGCTGGCAGTTCCACTCCAGCATGGGGATATTGCCA
>JAQFVO010000821.1 GCA_027942505.1 Endozoicomonas sp.
TGGTTTGTCCTGCCAATCTCTCCGCTGGTTGCAAGAATAGGGAAGCGTCCATCTGTTGAAATAATGCCTTTCTGATCCCGCCCGTGACCAATGCTGAAAACTTTATCAAATAATTTTTGTTCCCAACCGGGTTTCAGAAGGTTTTGTTCATCATAAGGATTAAGCAGCGACTGCATAGCCCCTTGCTTAATCTGCTGCTTTTTGATGATCTGCTGCTCCAGCGACTGGATTAGGGCATCCATATCGCTCAGGGCTTTGGCAATGGCTTGTTGCTCGGCTTTTGGTGGAATGGGAATAAAAGCAGAACCTATGCTTTTTACAGATGTGTGCCTGACAGTAGACCCCGTTGCGGTGTCCTTTATCCAGCTTTCATAACTTTCAGATAAGAAAATCCAATAGAGAAACTCACCATCAACTTTCTTCTGATTATATAAAATCTTACCAATTCGCTGATTGTGTAATAGATTCTCCCTATCAACAAAGGCTGGCTTGCCCAGAAGTTTGCAATCAGGAGTTAGGTCGGTCATAACTACCAACAAATCCCCAATTTCAAACTTATAATGATCAGGAAAGGCACAAGAGTAGTGTTTTGTATTCTTGCTATTGAAGTACAAAC
Source organism: Endozoicomonas sp. (assembly GCA_027942505.1). Classification (GTDB taxonomy): domain Bacteria; phylum Pseudomonadota; class Gammaproteobacteria; order Pseudomonadales; family Endozoicomonadaceae; genus Endozoicomonas. The sequence goes on from JAQFVO010000821.1 coordinate 617, forward strand.
CGCCTTCTAACTTAAAGTTTCCCGGCGTTAATACTACTGGACCTTTATCTGCAAAATATTGACTGCTAAATGAAAAACCATTTTTGATTTTGATCAAAGAGTGAAGCTGGGCAGCCCCCCATTCTTCCGGAATGACACCTGCCTCAGTCTTTTTATACCCCGGCCTCAGTTCCATACAAACCCCATCTTCACCAGATGTTTACCCACCGCCTGTTCCAGCCTTACCACCCGCTGGTTAAATTGCGGCAACGAGGTTTCATAGCGATCCGCCAGCTCTTTAATCCGCTGGGTCAGGCGCTGGCTGATGCGATCCATCTCGGTATGCACATCCCGGTCAATGCTCGTTAGCCATTTGTCGTCCACCACAAGCTGTTTGATCTCGTCTTCCGTCAGTTCGGGGTAGCGTTCATACAGCGCGTTATCCAGCGCTTGCTCTTCATACTTGATCGCCCTTTTTTCTGCAGCGATATCGTCCAGCAATTCCAGATAACGGTTCAGCACCACAATCTCTTTCAGGTTGTCCTGCTCTTCATTATCGGGGTATATCGTTCGGTCAATCAGCGTCAGGGCATCCGACCAGAACAACCGGCAGGTTTTGCGCCATTCTTTGATAGTGGCTTCGGTGGTCAGGAACTCATTGAGAATATCAGTCTCTTCCCGATCGCCTGTGCGCTTAAGGCGATCCTTCACCGCTTTGGCCGTGATGGTACCTTTGCTGTTTTTCAGGGCATCCAGAAAGCTGTCGTTTTTCAGCTCATTAAAATCGTCAATAGTGGTTTCCAGCCGCTTTTGCAGCACGGAATATTCCTGGTGTGTAACGGCATCCAGCGCTGCCCACGCCAGCTCCTGAAACTCCACCAGCGCAGCAGCCGCTTCCGCTTTACTGCCAACGTCGTTCAATGCCCCATCTTCACCGCTGTGCTCTTCCTGCAAGGTTTCCAGCTGGCTTTCCAGTTGCTCTTTATGGGCAATCAGTTGATCAATGGCGGCTTGCTCTTCAGCAAAGTAACGGTTAATCACAAGGTATTTGGGAATCAGGTCACAGGTCCAGCCTTTAATCACCTCTTTGCCTTTTTTAACCTCGATGATCTGATAGGTTTTCGCCTCCCACCCATCGGCAGAGATCAGGTAGCAGTCGTCCTGCATGGTATCCGCCCAATAGTTCATCAGGTGCTGGTAAACATCGTACTTGTCCAGCAGCGGTTTGCCGGTATAGGCACTCAGCAGTGATTCGCTGATCTCCTCAATCATCGCCTTGGGTTTGCAACCGTCATCCTGTTCTTTCAGGTAGGTTTGGGTGGCCGTTTTCCAGCCACTGAATACCAGGTTCATCTCCTTGATGTAAGCGACAAATTCCGCATGTTCGTAGATGGTTGGCTTAAGCGCTTCGGTACTGACCTGGAGGGCGTAGTAATCCGCCGAGCGGGCAGCGGTGGCAAACAGCGTGGTTTTCAGGGTCGGGAATACCTGCCAGTAGTGGTGCAGGGCATCAATATCCACCTTGGGAATATCACCGTGGAGATGGGCATCGATATCCTGAATATCTTCCGCCACGGAGCTATCAATGTATCGGGGGATATTGAGGTTGAATTCGTTTTTGCGGATTTCATCGTAGCTCACCATACGGCTGTAACCGTCTATGGCGATCTGCTTGTTGAACACATCGACAATTTTATGGATATCCATCTCCCGCAGACGGTTCTTATTACCATCTTTGATAAAGCCTTTACCGGCATCCACCATAAAGATGCCTTTGCGCGCCGCCGCGCCTTCTTTATCAATGACAATCACACAGGCCGGAATGCCCGTGCCATAAAACAGGTTGGCAGGCAGCCCGATAATGCCTTTGATATAACCCCGTTCCACCAGGGACTGACGAATCGTCGCCTCAGCATTACCCCGGAACAACACACCATGAGGCAGAATGCAGGCACCTTTACCTTGGCTTTTCAGGCTGCGGATAATATGCAGCAGATAAGCGTAATCGCCGTTCTTGGCCGGTGGCACGCCGTAGCTCTGGAAACGGTAGTGCGGATCCTCTTCCGCATCCACACCACTGCCCCAGCGTTTATCGCTGAACGGCGGATTGGCCACCACGAAATCGAAGGTTTTCAGGCTGTCACCCTCGGTAAACAGCGGGTTGGCCAGAGTGTTGCCCTGGCGGATTTGTGCGGTGGGGTTGTTGTGCAGAATCATGTTCATCCGCGCCAGGCCGCTGGTGGTAGCATCTTTCTCCTGACCGTAGAGAGAAACGTGTTCACCGGCTTCGTCCGCCACTTTCAGGAGCAATGAGCCGGAACCACAGGTCGGGTCGTACACGGAGTGGCCACGGTTATCGATTTTCTCAATATCAATCACCTTGGCGAGTATGCGGCTCACTTCCGCCGGCGTATAAAACTGCCCTTTGCTCTTGCCGCTTTCAGAGGCGAAGTGACGCATCAGGTACTCATAGGCATCGCCGAGAATATCGTCACCATCGGCCCGGTTCTTACTGAAGTCCAGGTCTTTGCTTTCAAAAATGGCGATCAGGTTGGTGAGCTTTTCCACCATCTCCTTGCCGCTGCCGAGTTTGTCCGGATCGTTAAAGTCCGGCATCCCGGTGAGCTTATTGGCATCACGCAAGGGAATGATGATTTTCTTGTTGATGTCGTCGCCTATGGTGGGCTTGCCTTTCAGGGCAACCATATCGGCAAAAGTGGCACCCGGTGGTATTTTCACCGGCGGGCTGAACTGGCCGACAAATTTATCGCTGATGTATTTCACAAAGAGCATCACCAGCACATAGTCTTTGTACTGGCTGGCATCCATCCCGCCCCGCAGCTCGTCGCAGCTGGCCCAGAGAGATGAGTACAGTTC
>JAQFVO010001357.1 GCA_027942505.1 Endozoicomonas sp.
CTTGATTTCTCCAAGATTGAAGCTGGCAAGCTCACCATGGAGAATATTGAGTTCGATCTGGATGGCGTGTTCAACAATGTCTACAACATGGGCATCATCAAGGCTGAGGAGAAAGGGCTGACCCTGACCTGCGATATCCTTGCTGAATACACCACAAACTGCCTTTCTCTGAGTGTGTACCATCAGCATAATTTCAACCACCTCCTTCTGTCCGTGGTCAATGGCATACCACAGAGGATACAAAAAGAAGCGGGAGCGAACGCTCTGCGTGTTACAAACTCCCAACAACGCCTCAACGCTTGCTGTATGGCCCTTTATTGCGGCTTCAAACAAGGCAAAAAACAGACAGTTAAAATAAGATTGGTGATCCAAACCAAACGACTTTGGTCGCTTAAGTTCGCCAAATAACAGCAAAAAATGGATGACCTGGGGTTGATCGTACTTAACGGCCAGGGAGAGCAACGTGTGTTTGCGTACCTTATTGTAAAAAGGCGGAGCCAGGCTGCCCGCATCAAGCAGTTGTTTCACCACCGCACAATGACCGTATTTCACTGCACAGCCAATGGGAGAGTCACAGGTAGGCCAGCGACCAGTAGTCTTGAATTGTTTGAGTCGCCAGGATTGCAGGGCGGGACCAGTATCCGTCAAACAGTCCACCTTCACCCCCTTATCAAGCAGTTTTGTCACCAGGGTAACGTCACCCCGGGCTGCGGCTACATGCAGAGGATACTGCCCTTTTTCCGGGCCATATTTAATCGGGTTATGCACATCGAGGCCATGATCAATCAAGGCAAATGCCACCTCACGGCTCTGCGACTTTACAGCAACTGCAAATGGAGAGTTGATCCTGCCAGTATCCGGGTCGCAAACAGGTCGGTTGGCCAATTTCTCATTCTGTTGCAAAATGTCCTTAGCCGTACCGGCAATATCGTACAGACATGAGTTATACAAGAGGTCAAGGGCGGACATGCGAACCACCACCATAGGCTTAGCATCGCCGAAACAAATAAGGCATTTTCGATTATGAACAGGAACAGATCGGAACCACCGCAAAATACAGCCACGATCGAAGAGATGCCTTTTGGGGCAGGCAAGTGCTACAACAGTTCTCGCCGGAGCCTCATTAAACGGTCTGTAACAAATAGGGCACTCGGAACCCGTGGCAAAAGGCACGAATGCCATTGAATCGAGGGTCATACTTAGAAGCACCTTCCATGAAATCAAACGCATCCCCTATTTTGGACACACTGATCGTTGGAAAGTTCAAATCGAGAAAGATACGCTGCCAAAAACACACACCCGACCAGCACGCCGGATCCGTGAACAAACCCCGGCAGGGATCATGGCTCCATATCTCTTTTCAAACCACGCGAAAATAACGGCGCAAAAATCTCAACCCAATCATCAGCCAGGGCCAGATCACAGCGCTGGAAATAGACGGCAACAGATACCAAGGGGTTAACCTGGCGTCTTCGGCA
>JAQFVO010000937.1 GCA_027942505.1 Endozoicomonas sp.
TCCATGGAGCCATCCTCTTCTTTGCGGGCAGAGTACAGCACTTCCCTGACTTCTTTGTGCCTGCCATCAATCAGGAGGGTAGATGTGGCACCTAACAACAGCTTTATTATCTCGATATTTCCCTGACTGGCCGCAATATATAGCGGTGTTGCACCATCTGCCCGGGTTTGTTTCAACGTCGCCACTGTGACAGAGCACCTTGATGCCCATGGTAACTCTGCCAACGCCTGCATAAACTGCTCCACGCTTTTGCTTTGCCGCCTCAGAACAGCACTAAAGAGTGGGAAAGTCTTAAGCAGCTGCTCCACGATGTTCTTGTGGCCGTTATCGATAGCAGCAGACAGAGGTGATATCCTGAGCACGTCCAACACGCCCGCCATTGCTTCAAAGACAACCACTCTTTCTGATTCCGGAAAGTCATTCACAGTCTTCAGGAATTGCTCGACAACGTTGTCGTGTCCCTCAAAAGCGGCCCAATAAAGAGCAGTGGCTCCGATTGGGTCGGCAGCACTCACCAGGGCAGTGAAGGCTTTGAGCCTGTCTGTTGCTGGCAATTTGACCACCGCATTCAATAACTGCCCTACAACCTCGTGATGCCCTTTGTAGGCAGCCCAGTGCAACGGTGTTACTCCATGCTTGTCCAGCACCGGGAATGGAGCAGTCTTTCCAAGTTCCGACACTCTGCCCGGGGTATTGAGTGAATGCACCACAATCTCCCATTGATCCGGCTGGCCTGCCTCCAGAAGCTCTGTTACCCAGTCGATATTGGCAACAGCCACTACTGTCATGACTGCCTGGCTACGTGAAGATTCAGGCCAGGAGCCGAGAATTTTCAGCATCCGGGCGACAATGGCGGTTTGCCCGTTTCGGGCAGCACTCAGGATGGGGAAAGACTGCAGCAGATTTGCAACCTTTACCTGCTCTTCGTCGTCTACACAGGCATAAGAGAACTGGCTTTTACCGTCCTCACAGAGGCAATCCATGACCTTGAGGATTGCCCAGTTCCTTGATATGTCTTCGACTGCTTCTGGCAGCCATCTCAGAGCCGCCAGTATCTCAGCTACCAAGGGGTGGTAACTCTCCACGTCAACCACATCCAGCTGCAGCAGTACACCTTCTCTGGCATGATGAAGCACCGCCATAACAGCATTCACTCTTGCTGTTTTTGGCAATGTTTTCAGGCGCAACAGAGCATCGTTGAAAGATACGACGGTGGTGTGTCCACCTTGTGTTGCTCTCTGTTCGTAGACAGCATCCGGGAAAGCTCTGGTCAACAGGCTTTCGATCTGGAAATGTCCGAAAGAGTGAGCTTGCAGGAGAGACGTTTTCCCAAACAGATCGGCGGCATTTACCAAGGCAGGGATTGCCCATTGCCTTATCGGTTTTGCCAGTCCGTGCAAGGCAGCCAGCAACTGAGTAACGATCTTGTCGTGGCCCAAAGCGGCAGCGATATAAAGTGGTGTTCTGCCCAATCTGTCAGCTGCACCCAGTACAGCCAGGGATGCCTCGGACCTGTTATCCTCCGCCAGACCTTTCAGAGCAGTCAGTAATACGGCGACAACTTTTTCGTGCCCAAATTGAACAGCCCGGAAAAGCAGGGTTTTATCGTCCTGGTCGGCCACATTCAGAGCCCTCATGAGGACCTCAGACTTGCCCGGTTCCTCCAGAGTATTCAGGGGGGCTATTATCTCTGCCAGAATCTGGGTTTGCCCGTCCCTGACGGCATTCAAGAGCGTGGTACTGATTTCACTGCTGGCAATCAACAGCTTCAGACACGCCTTCCGGCTGTTCCTGGCAGCGCACTGCAGAGGTGTCAATCCATTGTAATCCTTTATATTGACCAGAATGCCTGGAGCGTTGAGTAACATCCTGACGCACTCAGCGTGCCCTTCTCTGGCGGCGCAGTGCAGGGGCATCATGGGGTCGTCTTGCCCATTGACCAGAATGCCCGGCGCGGTCAGTAACACTCTCACGCACCCGGCCTGGCCGAAATGGGCAGCCACTAATAGGGCCCTATGACCCCTGCTGTTCTTCTCATTGACCAGAATGCCGGGAGTACTCAGTAACACCTTCACGCACTTGACGTGCCCGTAACGGGCAGCGACACACAGAGGTGTCCAGCCATCGTTATTCTTTTCATTGTCGAGTATATTGGTAACACCCAGTAACACCCTGGCACACTCGAGGTGGCCGTAACGGACAGCAAGGAATAGCGGTGTCCAGCCATCGTTACTCTTCTCATTAACCCGAATGCCTGAAATGCTCAGTAACGCCCTGATGCACCCGGTATGGCCGTTGTAAGCAGCGAAGCACAGGGGCGTCCAGCCATAGTTGTTTTTTTCATTGACCAGGGTGTCGGAAATACTCAGTAACGCGCAGACGAACTCGGTGTGCCCGTTAGCAGCAGCCAGGCACAGGGGCGTCCAGCCACCGTTACTCTTTTCGTTGAACACAGTGACGGGAGCAGTCAGTAGCAACTGTTTCAGGCACTCAATGTCACCCTCTTTCGCAGCCCGATGCAGCGACATCACAGCGCCTTTGTACAGAGCATCCTGCAGCAAAACCGCAATTTTATGGTGGTTTTGTTGATTGGCAAGCTGGAGTGGGGTCAGCCCGTCACTGTCAGTGGTATTGAGCAGTCTTTGAACGGCTGCCGGTCTCGCAGTTGCAGATAGACGATCCAGCGCCTTGAGCAACTGCTCCACGGCTTTCTCATGTCCTTCCCGGGCAGCGACGCAGAGCGGATTTACCCAGCTCTCGTCCCTCATGCTCCCTACTACCGGTCCGCAAGCCAATGTCGGATCTTTTTCCAGCAACTCCTGTAACCAGGCAACCTGATTGTAACGACAGGCGGCCAGTATTGGGGGCTCAGGGTTTTCACACTGATGGGCGGGTGTCAGTTTGGCTTTTTTATTGTAAGTGGCGTTTTCGGTATGACCCTCACGGCCGAAAGCTTCCGCCTCGACCACCTTTTGTACATCTCTTGTTAATACTGATTGGCCAGCACCTGAATCCATCAATTCAACAGATTCACTCACGTTAGAGGTGGTAACCAGGCTGACGGAGCCTCCTTTGCCAGATAAAACGGTGTAGCTTGCACCGGAAAGCCTGAATTGATCGTCAGTGTAAAGTGAGGTGTCCATGGGTAGCCAGACAAGCCACAAAGATTTTAGTTCCGGTTATCACTGAAATGATCCACAACAATCAAACGGTCAGGCGACGTAAAGGTCGTTGACCGGATAGCCACTACCACCACGGAGTGCCTGTGCGCTGGGTCTACCGTTTCTGAAACCTGGCATAATCTGCAACGATGGAGTTGTCCTGAAATCTGGAAATTATTTAAAGACAACTCCTATGTAGACTTATCTACGCCATCAACATTCTTGTGCAGTCGTGGCTGTTTGCCACGATGTGATTCATGTGTATTTTCAGAAAAGTGACCAAATATTGAACTAAAAATAAATCAAAGCATCAAATAATAGGAGAGGTAATCTCAATGGCTAAATAAGTCATGAAGCTTTTACCAATGTAAAAAATAATTCAACTCACAAACCAAGGACTACCTG
>JAQFVO010000940.1 GCA_027942505.1 Endozoicomonas sp.
TCTTTGCTTGCCGGTGCAGGGGAGGCCCGTGTAGCGATAAAACGTAGTTTTCTGTCCGAGCCTCTGGCAATCCAACGGGTGAGGTGGGTTAGTATTCGCCACTTCTTTAGTTGCAGTCTTGGATGTTCGCCTGACTCTATCACCTTGGGTTACCGAGTCGCTGTCGATTCTGAGCTACCGCCAAGAAGGTTCAGAATGACAGTGTCCAATCAACTTTTTTTTCGAGGCATGGTTGTGAAAAAAACGTTACTTGCGACAGCTGTCTTACTGGCTTCTTCCATCTCTCAGGCTGAGTGGACATCACCGGATGAATCCTTGACCATTGGTGGTGACGCAGAGATTAACTTTGATGTGGTTAAAAACCATAAAGGTGCTGGTAAAACAGAGCCTGATGAGACAAACACTCAGACAGAGTTGAACGACGACTCTCGAATAAAAATGATGGTTATGTGGAATACGACTTGTTCTACTGGCAATTTTCTTATGGCCAAGATTGAGCCATTGATTCGTACTAATGCCTCCGTGGGAGTTGATGATGCATACTTCATGTTTGGTACAGAAGGGATGTGGGAGTTCCAAATTGGTCGCTACGAAGCCATGAATCTGTTTCCACTTGGTAAAGATGTGGTATTGGATTATGCCAACGGTTCAGATGGACTGGGCTCAGGCATTTATTATTACATGGCTAAAGAGGGGCGGGGGCGCGCAGGCCAGGCAGGTCAGGCCCGAATTGCTGCTAAAGCCGACAACTGGTCTGCTGAAGTTTCCACTATCTACGGTAATACAGCAGAGGTGCTAGAGAGTACACAGGATTACATTGATTCAAGTGTGGATTTTTCCAAAAAGTTGGAGTCGAATAACAACAGCTTTATGATTCGCCCAGCGGTCAACTTTATGAGTGAAGGGAATGGATTCAGCTTGAGCTTTGGTGGGGAGTATGAAGTTAACAACGACTCTGTAACGGTGCTAGCAATTGGCGAAACACTCAACCTGTCTGACCGTTACGGTTTAGCTGCTACGGCCACTTTCATGTCTGACTCTATGGTGTGGAATACTAGCGTAGCGTACCAACATGCCAAACATTACATGAAAGCTTACACGGTTAATACCAACATTACGTTGGGGGCTTTTGGTATAGGGGCTTCATACGCCAATAATGATTTTTTTAATAAACAGGTACCAGCGGATAAGGAAAAGGCCAAGGCCAACTCATACGCTGTTTACACCGCATATACTCTACCAATCTTTGATTTCGATGACGCAACCATCACGTTTGCCCTGTCGTACTCCGATACGAAAAACGGCTTTGGTATAAAAGATAATAATGAAGAAACTACGGCATTCCGGATTCGCTTTAATTACTATTTTTAAGGTGCCCCCTGCCTTGGTGGGGCAAATTGTTATGAGCTATTTTCCTGCCTCCCTTCCCTCTGAGCCAGCTTAGGAAAGTGGCAATTAAGGAAGTCCCAACGACTCCGCTGTCATCCTGTACATGGATTGTACAGAATCCACCTCACAGGGAGGTGAATGTCCGGACAGATCGCTAACTCTGCCGGATGGATTCCGTACAATCCCTGTGCGAAATGACAGTGGAGTAAAGCAACCGATACTTTTTGCAATGTCGCTTCA
>JAQFVO010000951.1 GCA_027942505.1 Endozoicomonas sp.
ATCAAAAAGATGGTGCGGGAGCAAGTCACGCTTGGCACAGGCTGCATCAAAGTGGCCACGCTGAATATCCGCAATCATGAGAAGTGGGAAAGTGAAGGCGATGAATGGAAGCTGACTGAACACCAGAGCATTGAGCCGGATATTGAATGGGCCAGTGTCTTTGATCTCTTTCCTGATCCCTACTCTCACGATCCCGGCAAGCCGAACGACTTATTTCGTCGCCATGTGCTGACCAAACACGAGTTCAGGGAACTGGCAGGCAGCCCCGGTTTTGAACAGGGCACCATTCACGCCATTCTGATGGAGTCTCCACAGGGAAATCACGTACCCGAAGATTACGAGCGGGCATTGCGCAACATTAACGACAATGAGGAGCAGTATGTGACGCCTCAGCGTTTTGATGTGCTGGAGTACTGGGGACCGGTGGATGGCCAGCAGTTGATGGAGTATGGCGTTACCGATATTGATGAGCAGGCAGAGTACCAGGCCAATATCTGGATCTGCGATGGCCGGATGATTATGGCACGGCTCAATCCACTGAAGCCGGAAGCGATACCTTACAAGTTTGTCCCTTACGAAAGTGTTTTGCATCGATTCTGGGGCATCGGCATCCCCTACATGATGAACGACAGTCAGGATGTAATGAACTCCACTGGCAGAGCACTTCTGGATAATGCCGCCCTGACCGCAGGCCCCATGTTCCAGATGGATGTGAGTAAATTTCCGGAAGGTATGAGCCTGGAGGATGCCAAGAAGATCTATCCCTATCGACTCTGGTTTTATGACGGTGAAGCCGGTGAAGGGCCGATGATTCAGGCCATCAATATTCAGAGCAACCAAAAGGATCTGTCCGGCATCTTTGAAATGTTCCGACGATTTGCGGATGAAGAAACCTCACTCCCCAGTTATACACACGGCGAACAGACCCAGAACCTGAACAAAACTGCCAGTGGCATGAGCATGCTGATGACCGCAGCCAATGTGGCCCTGAAAAGTGTGGTGAAAAATATAGACGACTACGCAACGGTTCCCCTGATCGACAGTCTGTTTAATTTCGCCATGCGCTGGAGCGATAGCGAAGACGCCAAACGGGGTGATCTCGATGTGGTGGCCATGGGCAGTGCTGCGCTGGTAGCCAAGGAGTTGCAGTCAGAACGGATGATGAATGCCCTGAATATCAGCATGAATCCGGTATTGGGGCCGATGACCGATCACCGCTATCTCTACAACGAATATCTCAAATCCCTGGATATTGATCCGGACAAAGCCCTGAGACCCGAGGAAGAACTCTATGCCCAATCCCATGCACCTGAAGTCACAGGAGGCGGAAGCCGTTCTGACGATGAGCAATCGTCCGGAGTACGAAGGGGTGGAGGAGTATCTTCTGCGCCGACGCAAGTTGCTGCTGGAGAAACTGGCAACGTGCCAGGATTCAACCAATTTGCGCGTCCTGCAAGGTAGAGTTCAGGAGTTGGATGACATTATTGCCCTGCAGCTCAGGGCCGCGACGTATTTGAAACAGCAGTAAAAACTAATCCGCTTCGGCGGTTTTTTTATGCCCAGGGATGGGCGGTATGCCGGTAACGCATGGAGCGGTTACCGGTGAATGCCTGAAATATGTGGATAAGCCCGGGCCCCACCAGATCAGGCTAAACCAAATGTGGATAAGCCTCAGTGCCCCACAGGGAGAGTGAAAATGGCAATTGATGCCGAAAAGCTGGATCAGGAAACTGATGCCGAACTGGCAGCCTTAATGGGTCTTGATATGGAAGCCCCTGCCGCTTTTGCACAGCAAGAGGACGAGCAGGACAAGCAGACCGATCAGAACCCAGCCGCTGATGAGTTACCCCCGCCACCTGAACCGGAGCCGGATGTCACTGACAAAGAGTTAGAACCGCCTGCCCCCAAAGACAACGGTGAAGACTGGCAGGACAAGTACACCAAAGCGGAAGAGTCCCGCAAAAATGCCCATGCCTTGATGACCCAGGCTACGCAGAAAGCCGCTGATCTGGAACGCAGTAATACAGAGCTTCAGCAACAGATGGCTTTACTGCAGGCCAAAGTGGATCTACTCAGTCAGCAAAGCACTGCTCAGCCAAACAATGAACCCGAGTCGTCTGATCAGTTTCAGGAACTCCGCAAGGACTACCAGGAGCTGGACCCGGTGTTTAACAAATTGGATGAGTCAGAACAGCTCAACCGGAAGCTGGAGCAGCGACTGGCGGCTATTGAGAAGGCTCGGCAGGAGCAGGAGACCGAACAGGCCCGGCAGGCATTC
>JAQFVO010000986.1 GCA_027942505.1 Endozoicomonas sp.
CACGGCCCTGATGTGGGCAGCCCTGTATGGCCAGTCTCAGGTCGCCAGGCTCTTGATTGAGAAGGGGGCCAGGGTCAATGACGCCAGGTCTAATGGCGAGACAGCCCTGGTGTTGGCAGCCGGCAACGGGAAGTTAGAGGTGGTCGAACTCCTGCTGGCGAGCGGTGCCGAAGTGGGAGCAAGAGTAGCGGATGGTGAAATAGCTTTAATGGTTGCTGCCAGGAATAAGCACTGGAATGTCGTTGCAAAACTGATCTGATACGTTGGCTTTTGGGTGGAAGATGTTTGCACACGACTTTTGTCGTTCAACTGAGTGTGGTGGATTTGGAGGTTTTTGGGGCGCCCGGCGAGGGGTGCCCGGCGAGGGGTGCCCGGCAAGGGCCAAGTAGCCTGCTTGTTATATGTGCTTACCCTTGAGCTTGCGTTTTTTGACTGGTGGAAATTCAATTTTCAGAGCGGCCCTTGGTTTGATGCGTCGACCGGACTTGGTTTCTTTTGGCGACGCAACGTCCACTTCCGGCGTGTCTGGCCTTGCCGCGGGCGGCTTTGCCCTCAACACTGAAATTGGTACCGTGAGGGTGGCAGGGGTAGAGGCTCTTTTGCTGGCGGCAACGGCGGGCGCCGGGGAGGAGGCACTGGCAGATGACAGCAAACCAGGGTTGGTGTAGGCAAAAACCTCTGACCAGTCAAAATACGGCTTGCTCTGCAAACTCTTACAGCCCAGCCTCTGCATGGCCGTGGCATTGCTTAGCTCGACCCATGTTGCCAGCAATAAGAACAGCGAATTTTGCCCCTGACACTCGGTCATTTTATTCGCCAGCCAGGACAGTGACTTTTTCACCTCGGCATGATTTCGGGGCCAGTTTTTTTTGCCGTTAACAAACGGGCCGAAAATGCACTCGGGAATGGTTCTGCCCGGGGGTATTAGCTGTGCCGCCCGGTGTATGAAGGTATCGTATTCCAGGAAGGGAGTGACCACGTCATCAGTCCTGTACTTGTCGTACTCGCGTGCTTTTCGAAAGTTTTTGAA
>JAQFVO010001062.1 GCA_027942505.1 Endozoicomonas sp.
CGGTTTCTGGTCACCAAAGGGCAGGATAAAGAAGGGCAGCGGTTATGACTGAACAATTACAAAGCTGGCAACTGACATTTACCCCGGTAGACAGCTGGTATTTCCGCGAGTCCCGACCCCATGGTGCAGCCGGAGGAGATCGGCTCGAAAGCCTGTTCCCGCCCCCGGTGAAAACCCTGACAGGCGCAATCCGCACCCGGCTCGGTGATAGCCTGAATGTGGACTGGCAGGCATTTCGCCGGGGCGAAGCCATGTGGCGGGATATCAGCCTGAATACGCTGTTGGGTGATAACGACAGCACCGGCTCACTCCGCTTTGGCCCAGTGCAAATAATGGTGGGCAGTGACCCTCTCTACCCTTGGCCAGCCTTGCTGATGGAGAAAACCGGGGCTGGTGAAAAAAGTGACAACTATCGCTATGCCCGCCTTCAGCCAGGCTCCGTGGTTCATTGTGACCTGGGGCGTGTGGCACTGCCAGAGCTGGAGCAGAAAAAAGAGGATATGAGTGGCGGCAAAATAGCAGAAAAGGACTACCTCAAAGGCCCATTTTTAGAGCAGCTGCTAAATGGTGATACACCCGGCGCAGAAATGGCTGAAAAAGGCGTAGTCCGACTCAAAGCGCTGTTTGACCTGGAACCTCGACTGGGTATTGCCCGTAATCAGGCAACGGCCACGGTTGAGGAGGGAATGCTCTATCAGACCAGCCATTTACGATTGCACGACGCCGTGTCCATTACCCTCTCCCTGGCCGGACTGCCAGAGGCTGTTGCTGACCAGTTGCAACGGGATATTCAGCACTCACCATTAATTCGCCTTGGTGCCGAGGGGCGTATGGCGGCCATTACCATGGCACCGCTTAATCAGCCTTGGCAGCCAATAGCACCCAAACCAAAAGGCGATGAGCAGGGTTTTATGATCATGCTGCTCTGTGAGGGCGACTTTGGTGATATCAGTCATTCACCTTTGCCGGGCTTTAATCCGACGGTGACCGAGCAGGGGCAGACTGTTTGGCATGGTGAACTCAATGGCATGGCAGCACAGTTGCACACGGCAATGGCTGGCAAGCCGGTGCGCCGAGGTGGTTGGGATCTCAAGAGCGGTCGGCCTGCTGCCATGAAAAGCTACGTACCGGCCGGTAGCTGTTATTTCCTCAAACCACTCGGTGGCGCTTCAGTGGCCGATGCCCTGAAGCTGCATGGTCAGGCTATTGGTCATCAGACCCACTGGGGTTATGGCCGCATTGCCTGTGGCTTATGGCGTTAAAACAATGTGCAAGCCTGCAAACGACAATCAGTAACGGACGACGGAACAATAATAATGACAACCAGTAATGCATTTTTTACCCTGGTGGCAGAAACCAGTATCCACGCAGGAGCCAGCGAGTCCGAAGGTGCCGTGGACCTGCCCATTCAACGAGAGAAACATACCGGCTGGCCCTGTATCTATGGCTCAGGCATGAAAGGGGCGCTGC
>JAQFVO010001098.1 GCA_027942505.1 Endozoicomonas sp.
GATGGGTTCCGAACAATCCCTGTACGGAATGACAGCGGAGTAGAGAATCGAGAGCGGAGTAGCGGATTGACAGCGGAGTTATGTATTACGGGGGAGTAAAGCACTCCCGACTAAACACAGACTCCGCTGTCATCCTGTACATGGATTGTTCAGGATCCACTTCACAGGGAGGTGAATGCCTGGACAGATGGCTATCCCTGCCAGATGGGTTCCGAACAATCCCTGTACGGAATGACAGCGCATTGACTTGATCTTTTGCAGCACCCTCGAAGGCGGGGAGCCGCAGCTCACAGTAGATTCCTGTCAAGAGGTCGTATCTTATTCACTCGCAGGTGAGAGGAGCCTGGCTCGAGGTGGATTTCCGCCTCCGCGACGCTGTTGGCCACGAAATGGCTCCGAGTCATTTACGATGACCTGAAGAATCCAGGCAAAGCTAACCGAAAAAAGTCAGTAGAAGTACGACATTGATTAAAATATCGATACAAACTCAGCGTATATCAGGCTGTTCTTTCATGGTTGAGTGTTGTCAATAAATAGCTAATCAGAGACCGCTGTAAAATACACATCTTAAGAGCCTGTTACGCCAGTATTCTATATGGCAAAAGATTAGTGGTGAGATATTTCAGCATTTTCCAGCCATTAATCTACTCTTACTGTCCCACGATCGGCCTTGACCGTAATTTCAAAGCTATATTGTGGCCGTTCAGAAAGATTTTCACCTGTCGTTTAGCGCCTATCCAGAGCGCTGTTGGTATTTCCGCTGCTTGATCGTGGAGGTTAGAAAGTGATATCAGGCAATGTTCCGATAAATTCTCAACCCGTTATACAGTCTGCTGGTAATGGCACAAATTTATTCAATGCAGCATTTGCTTCAAGGCTGGTCAAACATCAGGTCAGTGACGGTAACGCACCCGGGCCACTGAGTGATCCGGCACGGGCAAAATTACTAAAGGAGCTGGAGGACGACGGAGGCAAGGCATCATTCAAAAGACTGCTGGAAAGACTCACTTATCTGCGCCCTGATCAGGCACAATATCGTATTGGACCAGTGATCAGTAGTCCTTGGTCTTATAGTGATTCGGATATATCCAGCAAAGAAGCATCCGACAGACATCGACGACAGGCACCCCGGCATAACAAGCCGCAGCCGATTAGCAGTCCGCCGTCCATTCACCAGGAGCTGGGTCCTGGCGATTTATCATTAAATGGTCAGTTTGTTCGATTAGGAGGTGGGT
>JAQFVO010001191.1 GCA_027942505.1 Endozoicomonas sp.
ACCATCACCCTGGCGCAAGTTTTCTGGAGCCGGGATAACAGCAATACCCCGGA
The DNA here is from genome assembly GCA_027942505.1 of Endozoicomonas sp. GTDB lineage: Bacteria > Pseudomonadota > Gammaproteobacteria > Pseudomonadales > Endozoicomonadaceae > Endozoicomonas. The sequence goes on from JAQFVO010001191.1 coordinate 54, forward strand.
GCGGTTTTTCGTTGTTGCTCGTAAACCGCTGTCGATTGCCAAACAGTTCAGCGACTTTGGCAGCGATATTGGCGACTTAAAGAAAAAGCTCAAGCGATTGGACCAGGTAAAACTCTTTGACAGTTTCAGCCAGTATCAGGCTGAGTTTCGTCGTCAGATGGGCATTGAGAATGATCAGGCTCTGGAGCTGCTTTATCAGACAGTGTCCATGAAATCCGTGGGCAACCTGACGGACTTTGTCCGCAGCCATATGCTTGAGAGCACCGATGCCCAGGAGAAGGTCAATGAACTCAGTCGTCAGTTTGATAATCTCAATCGTGCCCATGAAGCGGTGCTCAAGGCGCGTCAGCAGATTGATCGGCTGGCACCACTGATTGCCAACTGCGATCAGCATCAGGATATTGAGGCCGGTATCATCGCCCTGCGTCACTGCCGTGAGGCGCTGTACGGCTACTTTGCCGATAAAAAAATTGCCCTGCTGACTGAGCGCATTGCCCGCCGGGAGCAGGAGCAGAAGAAGCTGGAAGGGCGGCTACAGGAGCTGCGTCTGGCCATCAACGAACTGCATATCACCAGTCGGGAGTTGGTGCGCAGCATCGATCAAAACGGTGGCCAGCGGCTGTCGGAATTGAAAACCGAACTGGAGCGCCTGGGCCGCGAGCGCAATCGTATCGCCAAGGCTTGTGACAACTATCTGGACATTTGCCGGGCGCTTGAACTGAGTTCGCAAATAGACGACGATGGTTTTTTTGCTAACCGTCAGCAAGCAAGGAATAGCCTGGATTCGCTGGAAAAAGATCAGGCTGATCTGCAAAACCAGCAGGTTGAGCACGGTGTAGAGCTGCAGCATCTGCGTAATCAGCACCGGGAGCTGGAGCAGGAGATTGCCTCACTCAAGAGCCGCCAGTCCAACATCCCCAGTCGTAACCTTGAGATTCGACAGGCGCTCAGCAGCAGCCTGCAACTGCCTGAGTCCTCTTTGCCGTTTGCCGGTGAGCTGCTGCAATTACGCGAAGAAGAGCGACATTGGGAAGGTGCTGTAGAGCGGGTGCTGCATAACTTTGCCCTGAGCCTGCTGGTACCTGACGAACATTATAAGTCAGTCGCTGAATATGTAGAGCGCACCCATCTCAAGGGGCGGCTGGTCTATTACCGGGTACGGGAGCCTGTTCGCAGCACCATTGACGGTGTTGATCCTCGCTCATTGTGTCGCAAAGTGTCCATTAAGACAGACAGCCAGTTTTACACCTGGCTGGAACAGGAACTGGCCCAGCGCTTTGATTTTATCTGCTGTGACCTGCTGGAGGATTTTCGCCGGGAAACTCGCGCTATTACCCCCTCCGGCCAGATTAAAAGTGGCGGCAGTCGTCATGAAAAAGACGATCGCTTTCGTATCGACGATCGCTCCCGTTTTGTTCTTGGCTGGAGCAACCGGGAGAAGATATTTACGCTGGAAGCCAATCGCACGGCACTGGAAGCCCTTATTCAGGAGTCTGCCGCAGCTCAGGCCCGCTTTGCCCAGCAGGTAAAACAGCTGGGCAATCGCCAGCTTCAGCTGGAGCTGCTGCTTAAATACGACAATTTTGCCGACATCCACTGGCAACCTTTGGCCGTGCAGATTGAAACCCTGGAGCAGGAGAAGCAGGCGCTGGAGATCGGCTCCGATGTGCTGCGTACCCTGCGCGAGCGACTGGAAAAGAGCGAAGCGCTTATCAGGGAGAAGATACAGCAGGAACAGACGCTGAACGCCGATTCCGGTGTGGCCAGGGAGAAACTGGAACAGGATCACAAACTTCTGGCGCAGTCTGAGCACCAGTTGACTGAGCTGCCCCCGGATGAACGGGAAGAGCACTTCGCCGCCCTGGCAACCATGGAGCCTGAGGCTCTGGGTGAACGAAAAATCACCATCGAGAGCTGCGACAACTGTCAGGTGGCCATGCGTAACTGGTTGCAGAACCGACTTGATGGCCAGGAGCGGCGATCCCGCGAACTGTCGGCGAAAATTACCGGGCAGATGGCCGACTACAAAAATGCCTACCCCCAGGAGACCCGTGAAGTCGATGCCGCCATGGAGTCGGTGGCCGAGTTTTCTGCCATGCTCGACACTCTGCAAGGAGAAGATCTGCCGCGCCACGAGCGGCGCTTTAAGCAGATGCTCAATGAGGGCACCATCCACAACATGGCCATGTTCCAGAACTGGCTGGATCATCAGCAACAGACCATTCGGGACAAGATCGCCATCATCAACCGCTCGCTGGCCGCCATTGACTACAGTGATGGCACCTACATACGACTGGTGGCGGACAACCACCGTGACCCGGAAATCAACCAGTTCCGCATTGATCTGCGTAACTGTCTGGGCGAGAGCCTCTCGGCGGATAACAGTGACGACGCTTACGCAGAAGGCAAATTCTTGCAGGTGAAAACCATTGTCGAGCGTTTCAACGGTCGTGAGGGGCAGAGCGAGCTGGACAAACGCTGGACGCGCAAAGTTACCGATGTGCGTAACTGGTTCCTGTTCAATGCTTCGGAGCGCTACCGGGAAGATGACAGCGAGAAAGAGTTCTACTCCGATGCCGGCGGCAAATCTGGTGGTCAGAAAGAGAAGCTGGCCTACACCATTCTGGCCGCGGCACTGGCCTACCAGCTCGGTCTGGAGTGGGGGGAAAACCGCTCACGCTCATTCCGTTTTGTCATGATCGATGAAGCGTTTGGGCGCGGTTCTGATGAGTCTGCCCGCTACGGCCTGGAGCTGTTTCGCAAATTGAATCTGCAACTGCTGATCGTGACGCCACTGCAAAAAATCCATGTTATCGAGGACTACGTTAACTCCGTCCACTTTGTGCATAACCCTGGCGGCAATCAGTCCGTGTTGCGTAACCTGACGATTGAGCAGTACCAGCAGGAAAAACAGCAGGAGCA
>JAQFVO010001204.1 GCA_027942505.1 Endozoicomonas sp.
CTCTTAGTCACAAGTCTTAAATCCCTTCTTGCGCAGTTCATGTGCGGGACGACCTCTCTCACCGCTGTCATTCCGTACAGGGATAGCCATCTGTCCGGGCATTCACCTCCCTGTGTTTTGGATCCCGTACAGTCCATGTACGGGATGACACCGAGAGGGGGCTCTTTCACCGTTGTGTACAGGGATTACGCAGACCCCGTCTGGCCGGGTTTACCTACCTGTTCCAATATTTGTGACTAAGAGACAGCCGGGCACAGTGAGTGGGGCCAGGTCACACAAGTGGTAAAATCAGTTGGACCAAGACACAGTCGCGTATGGCAATAAAGATTGCTTTCCAGGGAACTAAACCCCTTTCACCTACTCGAATATGAACGGTCACCTGTGCCTCATCCGCTACAACTGATTGATGTGTTCCGCCCCGGAGTTTGATCATGATTAACGGTGAACATCGTTGTGCATCTGCCTCACCCAATCCTGAGCCGGCTTCTGACGACCACTCATCGCTGACAGTGTGCCAATGGTTGTCTCGTAAGACAAAATACACAGTGAATCGTGTTAATGACTCTCTTCGGAACATCCCCAATCCGGTAGATCTTCTTCTTGCTGCCCCCGGGTTTATCCTGGATCTGTCCGGTCGGAACTTATCATGCACAACCAGCTCTAACGCCACGACATGGACTCCAGCAGCCGAGTCCGAGCCGTTTCTGGTGTCACCTTCAACTGAGCCCGCACGAGTCACTGAAATAAATAGCCCGGAATCACAGCGTCATCCCCGCGACGAAACAATTTCGAGACGAAACCTGAGCAAGATGATGGTGGCGGCACAGCAAAGCCAATGCTTCCGGTAGATCAGACCCTCTCCTTGTTCTGCCACTGAACTCTGATGTCTTGAAAATAATTATTTCCGAAAGCCCCCCTCCTTTTCACTTATGCGGCCCAGTGGACATTAAGTTTATCGCTCCATTATCAATGGCTTTCAGATGGAACCACGAAGGACACAAACAAGAGGTTTTCTTTTCCTTCGTGCTCTTGGTGTCCTTTGTGGTTCCATCTTTAACTTCCTGAAGTGGGGAGTTGGCGCTTAATGTCTCCCGCGGCCCAGCGTTCCGGCTAGAAAAGGGGGGTATTGAGCGAATAATCATAAAGCCCGACAGAACCGCTTCAGCGCAATCGACAAGGTTTGCAACCTGTTGATTTAAATAGTTAACCAAGCCATTTGGAACCAGCTACGATAGGAATCAGCAAACAAGGAATTTTTTATGAGTACCAGCGACGTTTTTCATCTTGGTCTGACCCGCGCAGCGCTTGACGGCGCAACACTTGCCATTGTTCCCGGTGATCCTGAGCGTGTTGAGCGCATTGCCCAGCGCATGGATAACCCGAAAAAACTGGCCGGCCTGCGGGAATTCACCACCTGGCGAGGTATGCTGGAAGGGCAGTCGGTGGTGGTTTGTTCTACAGGTATTGGTGGGCCATCCACCTCCATCGCTGTGGAAGAGCTGGCCCAGCTGGGTGTACGAACTTTTCTCAGAGTGGGCACCACCGGTGCCATACAGTCCCACATCAACGTGGGCGATGTGATAGTCACCACCGGCTCCGTTCGCCTGGACGGTGCCAGCCAGCACTTTGCGCCATTGAGCTATCCGGCCGTTGCCGACTATCTTTGCACCCGGGCACTGGTTGACGCAGCGCAGCAGAGCGGTTTTACCATTTACACCGGCGTTACCGCCTCAAGCGACACGTTTTATCCCGGTCAGGAGCGTTACGACACCTACACCGGTCGAGTTTGCAAAGCGTTTGCAGGCTCCCTGGAACAGTGGCAATCACTGGGAGTACTCAACTATGAAATGGAGTCGGCCACCTTACTGACCATGTGCGCCACCATGGGACTCAGAGCCGGCTGCGTGGCGGGTGTGATCGTTAACCGAACCAGAGATGAGATACCCGATACCGATAAGCTGGCCAGCGTTGAACCCAACGCCATTGATACCGTCGTTGAAGCCGCCCGACGGCTCCTGGTGTGATGTACTGAGTGGATTTATGACGGCTGAGCATGGAACATTTTATTAAGCCTCAGGTCCAACGGCAGTCAGGGCTGCCATGTAAGATGGGTTGTTCATGCAAGTTGCCAGTAGCAGTAGCGACACTTCCCAGTGTCCTGTCTGTTTGGAAGATATTGAAGGTACAACCGGTCGATTTGACGAACGAGAAGTGGTCCAGAGCTCTTGCCGGCCCGTGCCGCACCACTACCACCTTGAGTG
>JAQFVO010001221.1 GCA_027942505.1 Endozoicomonas sp.
CTGTTCTGAAGGGGAAAATTGAACGTAAACACGTCCAATGTCCCGGTGCAAAGGAGTTTTCCATGATGAGTTCCAGCAGCCGTGACTGTCGAGCGATAAGATCACGATTTTTCTTTTACACTTGATGAATAGATGCTGTTCCGAAGGGGAGAATTCGACCTCTTCAACACGGGCATTAATCTCGACTGCCAGCGGCATGGGGTGCCAACATTCTTGCTCATCGAAATACCTGATGCTCTCAATACCGACGGATCCGCCAGAAACGACCAGATATTTCCCTGACGAACTGACCTGAAGCCGATCTGCCGTCGTGACCCGCTGCTGATTGATCAACTGCCACTTGTCATTATCATGCTTGTAGATTTGAATGTCGTTCAAGCCCAAAGCAGAAAAATAACGTCCATTAGGGCTAAAGCTCACTCTGTAAGGTCTTGCAATAGACAGCGGGAATCTGAGGTGAGTTCGATTCATTTCTATTGTCTGTTTTGACCACAAGCCCGAATCGTCCTGGCCCAAAAGTAAGCCCCCTCCGACACTTGAGAAATAAATCGAAAGATCGCTACTGGTCCGGGCAAAAAGATAGCCAATAAAGCCAGACCCAACGTTGCTGGCAATAACCTCCCTGGGACGATACTCGGGGGTAGACATCATTTTCCCCAGAGTGAGAAAACACGATGCAGCAACCTGTTGCTCTGCATTCAAGAATTGCCTCTCTCCGGCAAGGGGCGTGGTGAAGGGATGCAGGCCATCTTTCACCATCTGTTTCAGCCATAGCCGGGACTCTGGTAACTGTTGTCTGAACTGCCGTGGCAGCCGGTTGAACCAGAGGGCATGCGTGTGATACACCTGAACCACTTCCCGAAATTGTTGACAGGTGTTGTTTACCTGGACAATGTCGTCACAATCAAGACAAGCGAAAATGTGCGATAGCACCTCCCTGGGTAACTGGCTGATATGCCGCGACCATAACACAGAAGTACCCGCCTGATATGATGCTATCGGGTCCGCATCAGTGCCCCGGGGGGCTGAGACATCGACAGTCTGTTGTGCCGCTGACAGCATTCGGGTTGCTCCGACAATCACTGTTATCTGTCTATTGACCGAAACATCAAATAGTAGTTCCCCCCTGCCAGACTTCAGGCTCAAGACATTTTCGTATTTCCCAGACCTGAATGCCGCTGCGGCACCACAAAAATATCAGGTGTTCCGCCACCGGATGGAAATCTACAATCATGACACCGGTAGCCGCAATGGTCCCTTTGACAGACCACAACCCGCTGTCATCACGACCCCAGATGCGTATTGACTGACTGCATTGCGCCAATGCATGAACGCCAGACTGACTGAACCGGACGAAATAGACTACAGAATCACACTGCTCGCTGCCCCGAACCATCCAATGCCCCTGCTCAACTTGCTCCCAGATTTTCACTGCCCCATCTGCAGTGCTGGTCAGCAGATAGTTATCGCATGAACTGAACGCAATGGTCTCTAACTCTGGCTTCGCCTGCCCGGGTCCCGGCCACAGCGGTGCCCCCCGGTCGGTTAAATCGCCATAAGACGCCCATCGGCCGGACTTGAGCAAACCCCATAACAGGTATTGTTCAGACTTTTCTCTCCCGAACAGATAATTTCCGCCCGGACTGAAGGTGAATTCGAGATTTTGCAAAGAAATTACCTGCCGGGATATGCATTTCCCTGCACGGTCGAGTTCGACCATTTCAGTAAAAGCTGGGCACACCACAGTCTCACAGTATGCCATCAGCAGCCTACTCCCTGACGGACAGAACTTAATATACTTGATCTGCTGGCCCAAAAGAGTTTCCCATGATGTGTTCCAGCAACCCCGACTATTCAACGATAAGACCGTTACTTTTTTCTTATGCCTGATGGCTATAAGCTGTTCTGAAGAAGAAAACTGAACGTAAACACGCCCAATGCGCCGGGGCAAAGTGGTTTTCCATGATGAGTGCCAGCAGCCCTGACTATCGAGCGATAAGATCTCCATTTTTTTTGTACACCTGACTAACAGATGCTGTTCCGAAGAGGAGAACTCGACCTGTTCAACACGGGTTTTACACTCGATTGCCAGTGGCATGGGATTCCAACACTCTTGCTCATCGAAATACCTGATGCTCTCAATACCGACGAATCTGCCAGAAACGACCAGATATTTCCCTGACGAACTGACCTGAAGCTGATCCGCCATCTCAAGCTGCTGTCGATTGACCAACTGCCACGCGCCACTACCATGCCTGTAGATTTGAATGTCGTTAAAGCCCAAAACGGAAAAATAACGTCCATCAGGGCTAAAGTTCCCTCTAAAACATCTGGCAATAGACAGCGGGGGTTGGAGGTGAGGTCGGTTCAGTTCTATTTTCTGTTCCGACCATACGCCCGCATAGTTCGGCGCCATCAGGCACACCGCGTCGGCATTCTGGAAATAAATCGAAAGATTGCTATTGGCCCTGGCACAAATAATGCCAATACATTGGAACCCGACGTTGCTGGTAATAACCTCCATGGGACGATACACGGGAGTAGACATCATTGCCCCCAGGGTGTGAAAACACGATGCAGCAGCCTGTTGCTCTTCATTCAAGAACTGCCTCTCATTGGCAAAGGGCCTGGTGAAGGGGTGCAGACCATCTTTCACCATCTGTTTCAGCCATAACATGGACTGCGGGAACCGCTTCCTGAACAACTGAGGAAACTGGCTGAATAAAAGGGCTTGTGGGTGATGCCTCTTAACCACCTTTTGGAATGCCTGACAGGTGTCATTTACCCGGACAATGTCGTCACAATCAAGAAAGCTGAAAATGTGCGACAGCACCTCTGGTGGTAAACCGGTGATATGCCACTGCGACCATGACGCGGGCGCATCATGCGCAGATACTTGCCGCGAAAGAGCTTGAACACCTCGACCGATTGGGACATCAATCTGCAACGTTGGTAGCATACGCAGAGTTCCGATTAGCTGCGGTTTTCCGCTTTCGATCGAAACAGCAGGAAATGGTTCCTCCCCACATTTACCGATCTTCGGGCTCAAGCGCCGGGCGTATTTCCACAATCCGGATGTAGAAACTACTCCTGACAACAATCAGGTGCTCTGCCATCGGGTGGAAATGTACCTTCAACTTCAAGGCACGGCTAACCGGAATACTCCCTTTGACAGCCCATAACCCATTGCCATCACGCCCCCAGATACTTATTGACTGCGGGCCAACCACCAACGCATTTGTGCCTGACTGACTTAAGCGGACTTTACGTTCCTCATCATATTGCTCACTGCTCAGGACCATCCAACTCCCCTGCCCATCCCAGCCCCAGATCTTCACGACCCCACCCGAAGTGCTGGTAAACAGATAGTTATCGCATGAACTGAAC
>JAQFVO010001289.1 GCA_027942505.1 Endozoicomonas sp.
TGCTCCCTCCGTTGCGCCTCGCATAGCACCTGCCCAAGTAGCCAGAAATATGTGATTCCATATGGCCAGCTACTTAAACGAGCATGTAACACAGAGCAGCTGTCCACCGTTGTATGTTCCCGCAGCACTTTAACATTAACGAGCTGTGGCTGATATTGTTCCATAAGCACAACTGGATGTTTGCGGAAACATTATTTGTTGATGCATATCAATACTTTTCATAGCGGTGACGGATATTGTTCATTTATGCACATGTTTTCGCAAACATGCAGAGGTTAGTGTGACACAAATCGTTCATTTAACAGGGCGAACTACCAGCCTGGTGATTAAAACAGGCCAGATGCCTGAAATTATTCATTGGGGAAGCAAACTCTCTTATGTCAGTGAAGATTTGGCATCAGCAACACAGCGCCCCATCTCCCAAGCGCGTCTCGATGCCGATATTCCACTGACGCTGTGCCCGGAGACTGGTCGAGGATTATTCAGCGCACCGGGCATTGAAGGGCACCGACAGGGTAAGCACTGGGCTCCTGTTTTCACTCTGAGTGAACAGAATGTCACGGCAAATACCGTCTCTTTTTCAGCGGTGGATTCGATTGCCCAGCTGCGTCTGGACATGGAGCTGGCAATCGATACAGAGAGTGACATCCTGCAAAGTCGGATGACCGTCGTCAACACCGGTGGTTCTGACTATATCCTGAACAAGCTGACTAATACCTTACCACTACCGACTTATGCCACCGAACTGATGCATTTTTACGGTAGCTGGATTCGTGAGTTTCACACAGAACGCAAAGACCTGATTCATGGTTCTTTTATTCAGGAGAATCGTCGCGGGCGAACATCTCACGAGAATTTTCCGGGTGCAATGGTTGGTCGCAAAGGTTTCAGTGAGCAGACCGGTGAGGTATGGGGTTTCCATCTTGGCTGGAGTGGCAACCATCAGCTACGTGTTGATGCAAAAAGTGACGGTCGTCGTTTTATTCAGGCCGGAGAGCTGTTGTTGCCTGGTGAGGTTATTCTTGAGCCGGGTGCAAGCTACACAACACCATGGCTGTACGGCACCCACAGCAGTGAGGGTTTGAATGGTATTTGTGCACGCTTTCACCAGTTTGTGCGTACCCAGATTATCAAGTTCCCCGAGTCAAAGCCCCGGCCGGTCCACTTGAATACCTGGGAGGGGATCTATTTTGATCATGACCCTGCATACATCATGAAGATGGCGGAAGGCGCTGCTGAAATGGGGGTTGAGCGCTTTATCATTGATGATGGCTGGTTTATTGGCCGTAACCATGAACGGGCAGCACTGGGTGACTGGTATCTGGATGAGGTCAAATATCCCGATGGTCTGGAGCCGGTTATTGCCCGAGTTAATGAACTGGGCATGGAGTTTGGTCTCTGGGTTGAACCGGAAATGATTAATAAGGACTCTGTTTTATACCAGCAACATCCGGATTGGCTGCTGCAACTGGATGGTTATGATCAGCCCACTGGCCGCTGGCAATATGTTCTGGACCTGCAAAATTCGGACTGCTTCAACTATTTGTATGAACGCCTTGATGGTTTGCTGAGCCGTTACAATATCAGTTATTTGAAATGGGATATGAACCGGGAGCTGGTTCAGCCCGGCCATGAAGGGCGTCCGGCTGTGCACGGCCAGACACAAGCCTTCTACAGGCTGATTGACAGTCTGCGGGTTAAGCATCCGATGGTGGAAATCGAGTCGTGCTCATCCGGCGGCGGTCGTATTGATTATGAAGTCCTTCGTCGTACACACCGCTTCTGGGCTTCTGACTGTAATGATGCGCTAGAACGGCAAACCATACAGAGAGGTATGGGTTATTTCTTTCCGCCTGAAGTGATGGGTGCCCACATTGGCCCGGAAGAGAGTCATAGCACTAAGCGACGCCATCATATCAATATGCGCGGATTGACAGCCCTGTTTGGCCACATGGGGGTTGAACTTGATCCTGTGCGGGAATCCGGAGAACAGGTGCAGGGAATGGCAAACTATATCGCTCTGCACAAACGCTTTCGGCACCTTATTCATTCCGGTACGGGTTTCCGGCTGGACTGCACTGACGCTAATCGTCATGTTTATGGCGTTGCCAGTAATGACGAACAATTAGTAGCCATCTGCCAGTTAGCCATGGGTAGTCATACGCTGCCGGAACCTGTCCGATTTACCGGGCTTGAACCTTGCCGGAACTATCGAATCAGTGCCGTTGATGTCGCCAGTGGCAGTTTCCAGCTGATGAAACAGAAGCCTGCCTGGATAGACTCAGGACTGGAGCTTTCTGGTGCAGAACTGATGCATGTCGGGCTTTCTATGCCATTGCTGGACCCTGAATCCATGATGCTGGTGCACCTGGAATCTTGCTGAACAATTGGCAGCGGGTCTTGATAGGCCCGCTCAGATTCGATAATCAACGTGTGAAAAAAATACATTTTTCAAGCTGACCTGTAATGGTGGCGGGTGACTCTATGTTAAATAAAACTGCACAAGAGCATGCAGGTCGCGTCAGTCTGGCGACCCGGCTATCCTACGGCATTGGTGGTTTTGGCAAAGACTTTGGTTTGATTGCCATTAACACGTTCCTGTTTTTTTATTACACCGATATTATTGGTGTGTCTGCTGCTTTTGTTGGAACTGTTTTCCTGTTTGCCCGCATCTGGGACACCATTAATGACCCCATCATGGGGTACATTGTCAGCAAAACAAAAACACGCTGGGGCAAATACAAACCCTGGATTCTGGTTGGTAATCTCCTTAATGCCATTTTTATCGTGGCACTGTTTTCTGCCCACCTGTTTACCGGCACAGAACAGCTGGTATTTATCGCGGTCACTTATGTGGGCTGGGGTATGACCTACACCCTTCTGGATGCACCATTCTGGTCAATGATTCCGACCATTACCCTTGATAAGGGAGAGCGGGAAAAATTGATGCCGTACCCACGTCTGTTTGCATCTCTTGGCGGGTATCTGGCCAGTGGCCTTGGTGTGGCTGCTGTCAATTTTCTGGGCAATGGCGATGACGCCAGGGGATACATGCTCTTTGCCGTGGCCTGTGCGCTACTGGCCATTATCAGTGCACTGGTCACTTGCGCATGGACTGAGCAGAATGTTGAGGTTAGTGATGATCCAAACCAGCCACTCAGAATCAGAGACGCCCTGGCTCTGGTTTTCAAGAATGACCAGTTCATGACGCTGATGCTGATTGCATTCTTGTTCTGCTTTTCTGCCAATATGACGGCAGGGCTGAATCTTTACTTTTATACCTATGTTTTAAACGACAATAGCCTGTTCTCTACTGCTATGCTCTGGGCAGGTATTTTTGGCACTGGCTCGCTCATTGTATTTCCTAAGCTGGTTGAAGCTTTTGGACGGCAGATAATCTTCTCTATTTCACTGATTATGCCGGTTGTGTCAGCAATGATTTTGTTTGTCGTTGCTAACTTTGCCCAAGGCTCAATATTTCTGATTGCATTGGCTGGTATTGCCTTTGGATTGTCCAACGCTTTGTATTGGCTGATGGCAATATTGATGGTTGCCGACTGTGTGGATTATGGTGATTACAAGTTGAACATGAGATCTGAGAGTGTCTCTTATTCAACTCATACCCTGATTTTTAAATGTACCAGTGCCCTGACTGGCTTCCTGGTTGGTGTCTGTCTCACCGTTATCAATTACGTACCAAACCAGGCTCAGTCAGCAGAAACCTTGAGTGGTTTGCAGCTTGTTTATCTGGCTCCTGCTGCCACTTGCCTGATTGCTTTGGTCGTCTACCGCTATTTTTACCGGCTAAATGGTTCTGCTCTGGACAAAATTCAGCATGCCCTTGAGCAGAGGTATGTAAAAACAGTCGAAGAGCCTCAGGAACATTATAATGTGACCATTTCTCCTGCTGTGGTCGTATAGCTCAATCCTCACTTGATAACACTGATTTTAAGCCCTGAATTGTTCAGGGCTACTCTTTTGCCTTACTAATACTTCCCTGAAGATATCGGAAGACACCACCAGCCGGGCATGTTTTTTAAACGTGTCCGGCAAACTCTTCGTTTTCAAAAGCAAGGCACCGAGGTCAAATTCAGGCCCCCAAAACTTGGGGCATCAATCGAAAAACAGGAAATGAAAAACAGGACAACCATTTTTCATTCGAGATATTTATGGGTGTCTCATTTTCCTCTCTTATTTTCCTGACCGTCTAAAAATTTTGCGCACGTGGTGAACTTTTCACACCAAGGCTGTCTTACTGATCAAAACAAAGACGAATGAGGGATAATTGTGAGTCCTGCTTCATCGCTTAGTCCCAAAGTACAAATTGAACAGCACGCTTTTTCCGGACAGGCCACTGCAGGTGAGCCCAGCGAAAAACTGGCCACTTCTGCTATCTCGAAGGGTAAGTCATGGGGTTCCGTCAGGGGCATTCCCAATCCTTTTTATTACCTC
>JAQFVO010001340.1 GCA_027942505.1 Endozoicomonas sp.
CTCTTCCGATCTATATCCTCGGCAAGCTTCAGGCTGAATTTGGTGATCTGAGCGGAGCCAACGCCTGGGCAAAACTGGATGAGGCGTTTGGTGATGGTGCCAAACTGATCCAGCAACTAAGCAAAGACACTGCCGGATTGGGTAAAACCATTAATGACCTGGGCAAAGTCAACGGCATGACCAAGGCCGCTAAAGCTGCCGAAGACATGACCGATCCCTGGCAACAACTGGCCAGTGGGGTAAACGCTGTGCGGATCGCCATGGGGCAGGTCCTGCTACCGGCCATTGAGCCAGTGATTCAATGGTTTGCTGATATGACCAAAGAAGTTTTGTTACTGATTGAGCTGTTCCCCAATATCACCAAAGTGATTGGCATTACAGCCCTGACCATTCTAGGCCTGGCCTCTGGCATGGCCTTGCTGACCATTGCCGTTGGTATTGGCAAAGCCGCCTGGGCCGGATGGCTGATGGTGATGCAAGTGGCCTCTGCCGTCACAAAAGTATTTACCGCCATTCAATGGCTACTTAATGCCGCTTTTACCGCCTCACCAATTGGTTTGATCGTGCTCGGTATCACCGCCCTGGCTATGGCTTTTTTTATGGCTTGGCAAGGCATCAAGTTGCTCTGGGATATTTTCAAAGAGAGCAGCGCCGGACAATTTTTGATGGCCACCCTGGGCAACATTATCAACTGGTTTAAGTCCCTGGGCGGTATGGTTGACTGGGTGATTGACAAACTGAACATGATACCCGGGGTAAGTATCGGTGTTGATACGGGTTCATTGAACGGTATGGTTGACCAGGAGGTTGGCAAACTGAACATGATCCCCGAGGTAAATATTGGTACTGACACCACTGATATGACCACAGAACTTGCCTACCGGAAAGAAAGTGTCACCAGTGACGTTCCCGCCGGGGGAGTAACCAGCCAGATCAGTAAATCCATTGCAGATAATTCCACTCAGAGCACCACCATTAACATCCAGACCACTGAACCTATCACCCCGCAATACGTTCAGGATCAACTGTGGCAGGCCGCACCATGAGCAAATGGCAAGACATCCTGATCACAGACAGGGACATCACCCTGGACCCGGCGGGCATTCCGGTTTATGTCATCCAGCGCCCCTCCATCACTCAGGATATTGTTCACATGATCTTGGAAAGCGGGCTTTTGATTGAACTCATTGGGGAACGCTCCCGGGCCAAATGGACTGGCAATATGACTCGCATTGAGATGTTGGTGGAAGATGATCAGCGCATTATTCCCGGCACCGTAGTCATTGACTGGAACAATCCGGAACAGATGGTGCTGTTTGCCCAGAGCGTGATGGGTGAGGTTTCCGTTCCTTTGTCCGTTCCGCACAATCCGGTGCAGATGAGGGGGCAGCCATGATCGACAGCCATCAAGACGATTTTGCCAAGATCATCAAAGACGCTGGAATTCCCACCACAGCTGATGAGATGAAAAAAATCTGGGATCAGTACAACGCCGACCAGGGCAGTTTAATCAGTAACGATTCCAACTGGAGCCCATTCTGGCGATTAATCACCGTTATTGTGACCACACCGTCACAGTGGGTGGTGAACTTTCTGATCAATAACCTGCTGCCTAACAGCTTTGTCAAAACGGCCAACAATACTTTTTTGGATATTTTTGCCTGGGGCCTTTACCTGGAACGAAAAAAAGGCACAAAAGCTACCGGAACCCTGACGTTTGTTCGAGTAAACGTCACCAAGGCAGTAACTATTCCAGCAGGCACCCGGGTTCATTCCCCAGCCATTAACGGCACCGTTTACGAAATGAGAACTCTGAACGATGCCACTTTTGTTGATAATGAATCGTCGTTGGCAACCAGCGCTCAGGCCGTGGACGTCGGTTCCGCTTTTAATCTGGCTCCGGGCTATTACAGTGCTCTTCCAGAACCGGTAGAGGGAGTGGTTTCTGTTACCAACGGAGCTGAATGGTTACAACTTCCGGGAACCAATGATGAGGATGATGACTCCCTGCGGCTGCGTTGCCGGAACCAGTTCACCGCCGTGGGCCAATTCCACCATGACGCTGCCTATAAAGCCATCATCACCGATTACGCCGGAATCCGGGCGGATTACATCTGGTTTGAACACGGAGCCCCCCGGGGGCCGGGATCGGCCAATGTCTATTTGATGCTGGCCTCCGGGCCAGCACCGGAGGAGCTGGTCAATGACATCAACCATCATATTGTTGATCAAGGTTATCACGGCCATGGTGATGATCTCCTTTGCTATCCCATGCCCACCCTTAGCGTTGATCTGGCCGCTGTGCTGATCCCCATGAATAATCTGACGTCGGAGCAACTGAAAGAGCTGCACATTGGTTGTGAACAGATGATCCGCTGTGCCTTCAGGGAAAATCAGGATTTCACCATCACTCAGACCTGGCCGTTTAACCGGTTCAGCATCAGCCGACTGGGGCAGGAACTCCATGATTTTTATCCAAACCTAGAATCGGTGGAATTTGACCGTGACGATATTGAAAGTTTAATGGAGATTCCGGTGCTTGCGAATCTCAAAGTAACACTGGCCAGTGAAACCATTGCTGATGAGGCTGAGTTTTATGGGGAGGATTTCATCCCATGAAGTTGCAACTGCCCTGGTGGATGGCTGGCCCTGAACTGAGCAAAGTAAAAACCGCCGCCCAGGATTTTTTTGATGATCTAATTGACGTGGCCAAGTGGCCTTTGGAGCAACTTGACGCCAGACAAGCCTCTGAAGGCATCGTTCGTTTGATTGCCTGGCAACGTGGCATTGATCGCTTTAGCAATGAAAACCTGAAAATGTTTCGACTGCGGGTTTTTTATGCGTATGCCAATGCCAAAGACGCTGGTTCAGTGGTTGGTTTTGAGCGTATATTTCAACGCTTGGAACTGGGCTATTTAGAGCAAGAGGAGCGTTTATCAAATAAAGACTGGGATGTGATTGTTCTGAATGTCAGCAATTCCGTTACCGCCCAGAACCCGGAATTTATGAACTGGCTGATTCAGACCTATGGCCGCACTTGCCGCCGGTATGAATGGAACGTGATCACGATGCTGACTATGGCGGTAAAATCGACCACTTTTGACTGGGATCAGCAGACCTATATTGCATCATTGAGGGTTTTATCCGATGGCTGAAATCATCACCCTCAAAGGGGAAAACCGAATAGCCGAATGTCAGGGCAGCAAAACGGTTTTGACAATTGACCTGTTTATTCTCTCCTACGATCCGGCCATTGATCCAACTGCTCCCATTGATCGGAATGCACCGCTACCGGCAGCGGATAAAATTGTCTATGAGGATTCCGTCACCCAGACCGGCTATGTCAATCCTAACCAGGTGGTTTACAGCCTGTTTATGGACAGCACCGTGGGGCCATTTCAGTTTAACCGGATGGATCTGGTGGAATCCGCCACGGACACCAATGTGGCCATTGCTACCCTTTCTACTCAGAACAAGATTGCCGATGATCCCGGAGCCGGTATCCGTGGCCAGAACATGACCCGAAACTTTATGACCGTTTATGACGGTGCCATGATCATCACCAATGTTACCGTGGAAGCGTCAACATGGCAGATTGATTTTATGGCCCGGCTCCATGCTTCCGATGAGTTGGAAAGGTTAAGCAGCCGGGACACTTGGGGCCGAAGCTGTTTCTGGCGGGACGGGTTTTTGGTGGAAAAGATGGACAATAACAATAAATATCAGCTGGTTTCCGGAATGGGTTATGTTGAGGGCATCCGGATTTCTGCCACTACGGAACAGAGTATCACCCCCGGCACCCTGCCAACGGATGTCTGGCTCGATGTCTGCCGCCGGGGCAGCCTGAACGGAGTGACCCCGGAAATCACCGTGGTTTTCAATGGCAACGCTCAACAAGATTACACCGACAGCCAGCAGGTAGACCACTACCTGGAGCGGATCGCCAGTATCAACAGCGCCGGAACCGTTACGGATCGCCGGACGGTTCACCCCATTGATAACGCCCTGCTCAACTACCTGGTTCCGGAAGCGCCAAAAGATGGCAATCAATACGTGAGAATGGATGGCCAGTGGGTTCCAGTCGATGTTCCCATCAACTGGTCCGCCCCTTTGGCCACCGATTACCAGACCATTATCAATCCGCCGTATATTTTTACGACAGCAGAGGTTTATATCAATGGCGTGATGCAGGACCAGGATCGGGGGGCTTATATTATTATTGAAAACCGGATAGAACTGGCTGCACCCCTGAATAAAGGCGATGCAGTTCAAGTAATTCTGGGGTCAACCATGCCCGCAATGAGGAGCAATTTTGAGCCCGGCCTTTGGCAACTGATCACTACTGACTATGTTGCAAAAAATGGAGACCATTTGCTGCTGGACAGCACTCACCAGACGTTTACTGTAAAACTGCCCAAAAGCCCAAAACCTGGAGATATGATTCACTTTTTGGAAGTTGGAGAAGCAACAGAAGTTCATAAAATCACTCTTGATCCCCAGGGGCTGGTTATTATGAACGACATCAAAATGGACGTAACCACCAATAAACTTTCCTTTGAAGTGCTCTATACCGAACAATACGGATGGAGGCTGATGGAATGAGCTTGTTACGTGAATCATTAAGACACGCCCGTCATATTGTCAGTGACCCTACTGGTGATCTCAGTGCCCAAAATATTCAGGCCGCTTTGGATGAGATTGCCGCCGAAAAGATCAACCAGAGCCAGAAAGCCCAGGCTGATGGTGTGGCCACTCTGGACGCTTCTGGCAAAGTGCCCAAGGTACAATTGCCAGCGGATAGCCTGGAAACCGCTCAATCTATTCTGACAAAACTGAAAACCGTGGACGGTTCCGGCTCCGGGCTGGATGCAGACCTGCTCGATGGCAAAAGCAGCGCCGATTATGTGCTGGTCGTAAACATCACCAGCGCTACCAACGACACCAGCACCACCAAGGTTTCTGCCGCTGCCGCCACCAAAAAGACCTGGGACCATGCCCAGGCTGCCCATACATTGATCGGCACCAAAGACACCGAATACAAAAGCACCTTTGAGAAGATCGCCAGCCGAAATCAAGTGAACGGTTATGCCGGGCTGGACAGCGCCGGAAAACTTAGTCCGAACGCAATTCCCAACCAAACCATTGTCAATGTGGAGGTATACGCCAGCACCGCCGAACGGAACGCTGATACTTCATTGCACAAAGGTGATATGGCAATCATAGAGAACAATGGTTCTGCCGAACTTTACATTCTGAAAAAAGAGCCGGCAGGCAAGGCCACAACGGACGCGGATTGGCTCACCTTGCAAACCAATGTGACCGTAGATGTTCGTTCTTGGAATGGTCGAAACGGAAACGTGATGCCCGCCTTGGGGGATTACACCACCGCCCTTATCCTCCATAATGGTTCTGCTTTGGACGGAGTTCTGGAAAGTATTGAGATGTAATTTATTACGTGTCATTATTTTTTGTGATTTGTTGTGTGACGTTTGTCCTCCTTATCTGTATGCTGCTTGTTATTTTTTGAACTGCATTGTGACGTTTGTCTGTCTGATCCGGATGCTGCATGGTGTTGGGTGATCTATTGTGTGACGTGTGTAGAATGTGTCTGTCACGAGTGTCGAAGGTAATGGTTGAAAATGCTTCTCTTGGCTTGTATCTTGAATGCACTGGTGCTTCCTAAAAAAGAAATCAAAGAAAAGATAAAATACCAAATTTTTATAAAAAAGACCACATACAAACATTTTTTCAGCACGTTCACGGCGATCAAGCTCTTGTTTTTC
>JAQFVO010000009.1 GCA_027942505.1 Endozoicomonas sp.
ACGCAGCCCGGTCTGCTGATTAACACTGGCCACCACCCGCTCAGAAACTTGCCCAAGCCAGTTATTTGTCCAGATACCGCCAACGGTCAGCAGGCCAGTAAAAATAATCAGGGATAGCCAGCGAGTCCTTGTCATTAACATGGAGTTGTTTCCTCAAAAAAGGCACCCTGAAGATTGCAGCTGTTCTAGTATTTCACGATCTGCGTGGCAGGCCGCAAGTGTCTTTAAAACTGAATGGTCGTGACAGAGTGTCTTCACCAACGCATGACTTCTTTGACAAAGGGGATGGTCAATTTGCGTTTGGCGCGCAAAGAAGCACTATCGAGCTTATGCAGCAGGGAAAACAGGCTACCCATATCCCGCGCACCACGGTGAATGATAAAACGAGCCACGTCATCACTTAAATCAAAACCGCGATGACGTGCCCGTAACTTTAGCGCCGCAACTTTGTCGTCACCCGCTAACGGGTATACCTGGAAAACCAGACCCCATCCCAGGCGTGACACTAAATCGGGCAGATGAATGCCCAGCGCCCTGGGAGCATTGTTCGCTGCCACCAGAAAACGGGTGTGAGAATCGCGTAAACGGTTAAACAGATTAAACAGCGCTTCTTCCCACAGCGCGTTGCCGGCCACCTCGCCAATATCATCAAGGCAGACCAGTTGCAGCCGTTCAATACCCTCAAGAAGCTTGGGAGAGTGGTAGACCAGCTCTTTCATAGGCAGATAAATGCTTCTGCCCTTTTGCCGGTCCACCTGGTGACAGGCCGCCTGCAGCAGATGGCTGCAACCGGCCCCATGGGGACCATAGAGATAGATAAACTGTTCACAATCCATGTCAGCCCGGTCCATATCCAGAAGGTTCACCAGCGCTTCATTGCCACCGCTGTAAAAACTGGCAAACGTGGCATCATCACGTAACTGGACACTAAGTGGCAGCTGCACAGGCAAACTCATATGGACGTAAAATCCGTAACTGTATCGGTAAAAAGTAGTGTGAGTTCTGATCACTCTTCCTGCCCATACACGACGAAAAACAGTGAGTGACAAATCAGAAACTGCAAAGCTACATAAGACAACCGCCGAATAAAACCGTTCAATGGGTTGAGCAGAATCACCCGACAAAAAAATCCACTTGCCTTCTATTCCCCGATCTTAACCAGTGCACTCAGACCGATTAAAGCCGCGAAGGGCGTTATCTCTTCTCAGCACCGGCAGTATAGAGGTCACTGGTTTTGTAGCTTCTATGCAGGTGGCGCAAGAGTACCATAATAATTGCCGCCATGGGCAGAGCTATCAGCAAACCAATGAAACCAAACAGTTGACCACCGGCCATCAAGGCAAAAATAACAGCAACCGGGTGCAGGCCAATTTTATCGCCTACCAGCATGGGCGTCAGAACCCAGCCCTCCATGGCCTGACCAAGCATAAACACCAGCACCACCATGGCCATACCGCTATAGCTGTCGTACTGGAACAGGGCCACAATCATGGCTGCGGCAAACCCCAGGGCAAAGCCCATATAAGGAATGATGCTGGCCAGCCCCGCCAACATGCCAATCAAAATAGCAAATTGCAGGCCGA
>JAQFVO010001409.1 GCA_027942505.1 Endozoicomonas sp.
TTTGATTTCGGTGCCGTTGACGAACGGTGTCCACACGTTGTAATTGCCGTTGCTTGAGCCGAACGACATTTTCATGCTTTTCAGGCCAGCGCCAAGGGTCGAACGACCGTTTTCCCAGTCGCAGTATAAAACCTTCGGCGTCTTGCTGGCTTTGAACGGGCCGAAGTCTATCCCCCGGCAGGCATGGTAGAGCATGAGTTGAGTGAACCATGATTTGCCGTGGCCAGAGTAGCCGAAGATTTGCAGGATACTCGCCTGGCGCAGAATCGGCGTCATGTAAAAACGCTGATCACCCGCCTGCTGGATCAGTTTTTCACCGTCGTCTTCTGTCAGGGCTACACGCTCAGGCTGGACCGGGGCAGGCTGCTGTGTTTGTTGAGCCGGGGCAGGCAAATGACCGATGTAATTGCCGTCCGCGTCGAAACGGTCAGGGTAGTTTTGTCGCTCTTTTTGTCGAATAGTTTTCAGGTTTTGCTGGAAGCGGGATTCTTCGAGCGGTGACGTGAAAAACTCGCGCATGAACTCCCGGCCTGCCTGTTCGAGTTCTTCACCTAAGCCAAGTTTCTGTACTTGTTGCGCCAGAAATCTGAACGTTGTGTCGTATATGCCAGAGCCGCCACGAGGGATAAGGCCAGACGGGGACAGGGCCGCACGGTGAGCCGTTTCGCTCCAGATGTCGATCGGCCCGGTGCGAATCTGTGTCAAGTCCAGCGCAGTGAAATCAAAGTCGCTGTTGTTATTGTTGTTATCAGGGTCAGAGTTAACGGTTTGTGCTGGCTGCCAGTCCCGGTAAACCGGCATGTCGTCGAAGTCGTGGTCTGGCAAAATATCCCACGAGTAATTCTTGCTCGGCGGTAACAGCGCATAACTGCCGTCGCCGCGAAAATCCAGCCCTTTACATTTCGGCCAGACCTCGCCGCGAGAGCCAGAGCCTGACTGCGGCCCGCGCCATTGCCCGTCGCACGGGTGCTTGAAATACCAGTGCCTGCCATGTTTTGTCATTACCGAGACAGGTGACGTGAAGCCGTAACCCCGCGCTGCCTGCTCGGCCTCGGGATTGTCCGCGTCGACGACAATCAAGCCAGACACCGCGCCACACACCACGGCTATTAATAAATCCGGCCATGCTTCACACCAGAACTCTACCTCGTCTTCCGTCGGGAGCCGGGTCTGAAACCTTTTCCATTTGACCAGCGGTTTTTTCGTGCCAGGGCAGATCGGTATTACCGGCCAGCCGCGATCCAGATATTCGTAGATAGTGTCTTGAATTGTTACGGAAACCACGTATTCCACCTTGCAAATAGCCTTAAAGTGTCGTAATAATGTCGGTCAGTTGACGTTTGATGTCAACGTGAATGTACGCAACTAACACAACATGAAAGGCGTAGTGATGATGAGCATATGGGACGAGGCCGCTGACGGCGTTGCTGACCAGCAACCGGAAGCCAGCACACCGGTTACACCAGACCGGTTGCAGGAACTGATGAAAGAGTTCAAGTCGACTAATGCGGTGATGGAAACGCTGAAAGAAAAGATCAACGTGATTCGTGAAGAAATTCTCGACTTCTTTCCGAAAGAGCCGGGTAACTACGAGCGGATCAGCCAGGGCGGGACGCACTTGTTAGAAGTTCGTATCAGCGAAAAGTGGACATGGAACGAGAAAAAACTGGCAGAACTGGCCCACGAACATGACCTGCCGTACTTCATGAAGCGCAAGCTGACGATCGACAAGCGCAAGTTCGAGCGCCTGGACCACGACGAGAAAGACCAGTACCTCGACGCACTGACCCGAGAGCCGGGCCTGACCCGAATCACATTCAAAGAAATCCCACCTGCTGACAAGGACGCAAACACTCATGTTTAAACCCAAAGCAACGGGCGACGCGGAGATGAACAGTATCTCCAAGCTGCTGATGATGTCACACCACGGCTGGGGCAAGACCACCCAGTTCGCCCATTACCAGAAAGAGATCGGCCCCGGTTTTATTTTGTCCGGCGAGTCCGGCCTGATGTCGGTAAAAGACTCAAACATAGATTACTTGCCGTTTTCGAGTTGGGACGGTGCCCACGACCCCGTGAAAGACGTGTACAGCTTTCGCGGTATCGTGCGAATGATGCAGTCGCCAGAGTTCAAAAACATGAACTACAAATGGATCGGACTCGATTCGCTGACTGAACTGAGTGACCGGCTGATTGAGACTCTTGAGGACAAGCACAAGGACAACAAGAACACGTTCGAGAAGTGGGGCGAGTACTCGCGCTTGTTGATCGGCGCACTGAAATGGGTAAGAGACCTGCCGACGCACGTTTGCGTGACGTGTCTGGCAGCAGAAGAGACCAACGACAACGGTGTCGTCGAATACTGGCCCATGGTCAAGGGCCAGAAAGTCGGCAAGCAAATACCCGGACTGTTTGACCATGTGTTCTGCGGTATTCGCTCGACCGAGGGCGACAGAGACAACCCGGTCGTCACCCGTCGGATCATCACCGACGAAGTGCGCGGCTGGCACGGCAAGACCCGCGATCCTCGCGGGCGTTTAAAACCCATTATGGAGACAGCCAACGTCGTTGAGCTGTTCAAAATAATGGCCATGAGCGATGAGCAGTACGCTAACCACAACGCTAATAACACCAAAAAAGGTGCGTAACATGATGGAATTTAACGGGTTTGACTCTCTCGACCTGACCAATGTCGAGGCCGGGGACAGTTTTCTCAAAGCAGGCCAGTATCGCTGTGAAGTGATCAAAGCGGCTGTCGAGCAGAACAAAAACAAAAACGGCATGTTCGTGAAAGTCGACCTGAAATGTCTCGACGGCAACGGCGTGACCGTGGACCGGTTCAATGTCAAGAACCCCAACCCGAAAGCTGTCGAGATCGGACTGCAAAAACTGAAGCGGT
>JAQFVO010000072.1 GCA_027942505.1 Endozoicomonas sp.
AAGCCATACCGCATGATCTACATGGAAGACCCATTCGGTAACATCCTGGAGATATACAGCCACAGTTATGAGCTGACCTATTCAGCTGGCGCTTATAACTGATTGGCAAGGGAATTGCTCTCTGTTCTGAGCTTGGGATTCCCGGAACTTGAATTCAAGTAATAAATGCTAAACCCATTCTGCCAGCGCAGGTCGAGAAGCTCTCATCGCAACCATTTGCTGGTGGGAGTATGTTAAAAGACATAAGAGTATGCACCGAATGACATTCCCGCACTTCCCACCCAGTTAATCAGCTGTTCACCTCTGGATATTCTTTTCTCCTGGAAGGCAAGTTCCATGGCTGCAGGCAGCGAGGCTGATATCAGATTGCCATATTTCGGGTAGATATGGTAAAGCTTCCCCGTAACGCCAGCGATATCAGCAAAGTGGTTCCAGGCGGTTGATGAGGACGCGTGGGGAAAGATGGTGTTAATCTTGTCCAGCTCCAGATCAAGCGCATGCAGAACCTGCTTCAACTCAGGCCCGGCAATGTCATGCAGCTCCTGTCCAAATGAACTTAAGCGTCCTGGCTGATCATTTTCTGCCATGACCTGGTCAGAAACCACGTTTTTCTCCAGAGATGTGTACCGCCGGTAGCCCCGACTGGGAATTGTGCATAAGTGAGCTTTGTCGTTTAGGGAGCGAAATTGCCATTGCCATTTATTGTCTCCCAAAGACAACACCGTGGCTGTAGCTGCTTCGCCCAGGGTATAGGTTGGCAGAAGCCAGCGAATCTGTCGGTTATTTTCTATGGCATAGTTGACGGGATACAGCGCTCCCCCCGGGATATTCAGAAACTCCGCGTTGACGATAAGAATACGCTCGTGGGTGTGGCTGTGCAGGTAGTGCCAGGCCAACTGCATTGCTCTGCTCCAGCTCATGCAGGCATCAACGATATCCAGACACTGTGTGTGCAACATGCCCATTTTTTTCGCCAATATACAGGCTTGTGCCGGTTCGATAAAACCACGACCGATACCCGTATAAATGAGCATATCAACAGAACGGGCTGAACAGTTTGCCTTGGCCAGAGTTTCGTTAACGCAGTTGGCCAAGAGGTCAATGGGAGACTCATCTTCTGCCAGCCAGTAACGCGTTCTTGCTCCCGATCTTTGCAGCAGCCGGCGGATATAACCGAGAGTAGCGTCAAGGTCACCCTGGAACGATGTTTTACTGTGAAAGCGGATCATGTCCACCGTTTCATCAACACTGATGCACTTCGCAGGAAAACAGACTGAGATCGCGTCTATTTGCATTTGCCCGGATACGCAGAGGGATAACTCTGCCCTGATATGGGGGCTGTCCTTACGTCGTCGTTCATTAGCTGGATCACTGACTGAACAATGTGCTCTGGCTGAGTCATGAAATAGGGTTCCAGGCGATAGTAGGGGAGGGCAATATCGAAGCCTGCCCTGCGTATTGGCGGGGTTTTCAGGTATGGAAAAGCCAGCGCGCTGATCTGTGCCGCGATTTCTGCGCCCACCCCGCCGGTACGCACGGCTTCGTGAATGATCAGGCAGCGACCGGTTTTACGGACGGATTGGGTAATGGTTGCCATATCAAGGGGCTTTATTGAGGCTACGTCAATAACGTCGCAGTGAATGCCCTGTTGCCGCAATGTGACATCTGCGGCCAGGGTTTCCTGAATTGACGCCCCCCAGCTGACCAGTGTCGCATCCCCTCCACTACGCAGGATAAAACAGCGATCCAGAGGATAATGGGTATTGGGTTGGGGGAGAGGCTCACAGACGGTTCGGTAAACCCTTTTTGGCTCCAGAAAAACCACCGGATCAGGATCTGCAATGGACGACAATAATAAGCCATAGGCTTTTGCCGGTGACGAGGGGATGACAACCCGAAGTCCCGGCAGGTGGGCAAACAGCGCCTCAGGGCTTTCGCTATGAAATTCAGCCCCGTGGCTGCCGCCGCCATAGGGTGCCCGAAAAACCACTGGACAGCTCAGCCTGCCCCGGGTCCGGCTCCGCAGACGAGCCGCATGACAGGCAATCTGTTCCATGGCTGCCAGCATAAATCCGGAGAACTGGAACTCCACGACGGGTATTATGCCTTGGCTGGCCAGCCCGACACTGATACCGGCCAGCATGCCTTCGGCCAACGGTGTATCAATAACCCGATCTGCCCCAAAGCGTGCCAGCAAACCTTTGCTGACACCAAATACTCCGCCCTTGGCGGCTATATCTTCGCCCAAAAGAATGATGTCCTGGTTATCGGTCATGGCGTTGTGCAGAGCGCGATTGAGCGCATTGACCATGGTTTCAGGCACTTGTTCTTTCATCGTCGTTTAATTCTGCCATCTGTGCACAGAGCACTTCCGGCCAGCAGGCATAATTGTAGTGAAAAATGCTTTCTGGCTTATCGGCAGGATTGTGCAGGTAGTCTGTGACGGCTTTTTCAATGGTCGCACGGCATGTCATAAGCCACTCGTTTTCGAGCAAGTCATTCCACTTCTGCTGTGACCGAAGATACCGGGATAACCGGCGCACAGGGTCGAGCGCCAGGGCTTGCCTGGCAGCCCGCTGCTGTTCTTCGTTGCGGTAATACTCAGGCGCGTCTGCCGTTGAATGTTCACCAGCCCGGTAGGTTAATGCCTCAATCACCGTGGGGCCGCCATTATTTCTGGCTTTATCCAGTGCTTCCCGGATGGCGTAATGTATGGCCATGCAATCGTTGCCATCCACTTGCTCACAACTCACCTCTGCAGCCAGGGCTTTTTGAGCCAGTGTTCGGGCAGCAGTTTGTTGTGGCAGAGGCACTGAGATTGCCCATTGATTATTGTTGATGACAAACACCAGGGGCAGTCGCCAGACACCGGCAAGATTGAGCGCTTCATAGAAATCTCCCCGGGAGGTGGCACCATCACCACACGAGGCGATGACTGCGCCTCTGTGCCGGCGCAGTTGAAATGCCTTGGCGACGCCAGCGGCATGCAGACACTGACTGGCCACCATAGTGGCGATGGGAAAGTCGCCATGGCCACTTTGAAACAGGGATCCCCGCTCGTCTCCACCCCAGAACAGTAGCAGCTCCTCCATGGCTACCCCCCTCTGCAGCAGGGCTCCCGTATCACGGTAGTAGGGACACAGCAGGTCCTCTTTTGCCATCGTATGGCCAAGAGTAACGGTGATGGCCTCCTGGGCGAAAGCTGTGGCAAAGATGCCTAAACGACCGGTCCGTTGCAGATTGACGGCTTTATGTTCGAACATCCTTGTTAATAGCATACCTTTATAGATATCAATCCACCGTTGTATATCTGGCTGAACATCACGTTTGGTCAGCAGTTCTCCGTCAGGGTTAAGGCAGCTTCGATGTTTGATGGTAAACGAGGCAGTCTCGGTAAACAGGTCGGCATGGTCCATGGTCAAACCCTATGGCCGGGAGCGTCAATCACTGCGTATTCCACCAGCAGGCTTCCTGTGTTGACAGTGTCGTTGGCCACACCGTGTATAGACTTGATCCGGCCAGTGTAGGGGGCAGGGATATCTATGACGGCCTTGTCCGTCATCACGGTAACCATGTCCTGATCCGCCTGCACGCAGTCACCGGGAGCGATATGCCAGGCAAGGATTTCAACGCGGGCGATACCGTCTCCCAAATCGGGCAAATAAAATTTATTCATCGTCTATTCTTGGACAGCCTCTTATGCCTGTTGACGGTAGCGGATATGGGTAGGGGCAAACCAGTTCAACAAACGACTGGATACTGCTTCCGGCAGGCAGGCCATAAGCTTGAAAACGATGTTTACCAATGCCGGGAAGGCAATGGCCGCCTTCTGTCTGGTAATGCCAGCAACAATAATACGGGCAGCATCTTCAGCGGTGAGCAAAAATGGCATCATAAAATCATGCTGGTCAGTCATGGGGGTTTTGACAAAACCGGGGCAGACTACGGTGACTTTGATGCCTGCTGGTTTAAGATCAACCCGAAGCCCCTGCAGCAAGGCTCGACAGGCGGATTTTGTCGCACAATAAGCAGATAACTGCGGCATGCCGATGTAAGCGGCAATGCTCGACATACCCACCAAATGGGGATCTGGCGACTTTCTTAACAGGGGAAGCGCGGCTTCGATGCCGTAGGCCATGCCTAAAAAGTTGGTTTGTATCAGGCGGGCACACAGGTCGCCGGAGAATGTCTCAGCAGCACTGATCCCGGCGTTCACAAATACTGTATCGAGTCCATCCCAGTGTTCCATGATCTGCCCTGCTGCTGCAAAATGCGCTTTCGGTTCCCTGACGTCAAAAGGTATCACCAGACACTGTCCGGGAGGGAAGTGACACGCAATCTCCTCAAGCGCTTCACGGTTCCTGGCGGACAGGGCAATCTTTGCACCGAGGCTTGCCATTCTGATGGCGCAAGCTTTGCCGATCCCGGATGATGCACCAGTAATCCATACACGACGTTCACTGAATAACATTTTCCTGTACCTTCAGACACTGGAATACTGCTTACCAACGACATCAGCAGAGCTTTGGTAAAAATACTCCCGGCCGGGCTGAAAAGGCCTTTATGCCTGGCCAAGCGCAGCAACACTATACGACAAAGGTTATCAAATGCAGCCAACACAGCTGCAACTTGAAAGATGACGAGTATAGCCCAATGAAAGCTGCGAGGATCTTTAAGTCAGACGTTGGGAGTTCCGCTAATGACAGGGAATCCCGACTGTTTCCGGGGTTGGTACCCATGGCAGGGTATCAAATGATTGCAGGTGAACAAGGGACTCGGCGGTGACGATGGCTGACTGGAGAGGGAAGCATTCCCTGTCCTGAGGATAGAACAGGGAGTGTCTGATCAATTAAAAGTCATATTCCAGGCTGACACCCCAGTTACGGCCGGGTTGGGTTTTGCGGTCAAGGCCTTCGCTATCGGTAACGGATGTGCCGGAAATGTCCTGGTATAACCAGTACTTTTCGTCGAAGGCGTTGAATAGCCCGCCGCGTACAACCAGATTTTCTGATGGCTGGTAATAGCCCGTCAGATCAACAAGGGTGTAGCTCGGGGCAGGTACGTTATCTTTGTTTTCTGTCGACCAATCGCTACCACTTTTGCTGGCAACGTGGGTGACGTCAAGAGCGCCTCCCCATGATTCACTGGGCGCGTCGTAACCAAGACCAACGACGGTGGTCAACGGGGCGACGCTGTCCAGATTGTCGTCAGTGTCTTTATTCTTACCGTCAGCGTAGGCGACGGATAACCGGGAATAAAGACCTGTTGGCGCACCAAATGCTTCATCCAGATAAAGTGTACCGGCAAATTCCACACCGTAGATTTCTGCCTTGCCGACGTTGACCTTCGTTACGGTGCCATCTGGGTAAAGAGGGTTGCTCGTATCGGTTTTTTCTTCGATGAAATTGCTGTAATCATTGTAGAAACCGGACAGCTCCATGGCGACGAACTGGTTTCCAAACCGCATGCCCAGCTCATAAGAATTGCTCTCCTCGGCCTTCAGGTCTGGATTAGGCAGTAGCTCATAACTGCCACCGGTGTAGGAGTAGTAGAGGTCTTTGAGTCCGGGCGCTTTGAAACCCTGGCTGAATTGTGCGTAGGTGCTGAATGTGTCAGTCCAGTGATAAACCCCACCCAGTTTTGCTGTCAGGGCATCGTTATTACTGTCGGTATAGCCGCTGTCACTGGCGGGACTAGCTTTAAACGCGTCATAGCGAAGCCCGCCGGTAATGACCAGGGCATCGTTCAGGAAAAAGGCCTGATCCTGAAGATAGGCTCCCCATTGAGTGGAGTCAGCAACAGGAACCTCCGGCGTTTTCACTGAGGTGGCACCAGTATCCAGGTTGATGTCGGTATAGTCCAGCTCAAAGCGGTCCTGTCTGGCAGAGAAGCCGTAAGTCAGTTGATGGAGCGATGAGGATAGCAGTAGCTCTTTATCGAACTGAGCGTCAAATTCATAGGCTTTGTCGGTACCGATGCGGACCCGGTTACGATGTCGATTAACATCGGGTGTGGCTGGATCTGTGTAGGTGATGTTAGTGTGATCAAGAGTCTGGTGGTGGCTGTCGACCTCTTGCCAACTCGCCTGCCAGTTAAGCGTGTCAAACAGCGCGTTGCCGGCCAGCCACTCATGCTCGATACCAATCCGCTTGCGCTGGTCTTTATCAATAGCGTAATTGTTGCTGTATGTGTACACGGAAGTTGACATATTTATAGTGTCGCCTTCCATGCTCAAAATGCGTCCTTCTCCTTCCCGGTCGAAAAACTCCCCGGTAATACCAATACGATTATTGTCGTTTAACTGGTAAAACAGCTTGCCCAGAAAATTATTCTGACCGTAGTCGTATGGATCTGCCTGTCCACGCTCCGGCCCAAAAATATCACGGCCGTCACCATAGGCGCTGGTTTCATTGCCATCGGTGCGGGTGTACATCAGTAGGGATTCCCAGTTGCCGGACCGGTTGGCCAGGCTCAATGTCTGTTTGAAGCTGTTGTCTGCACCGTGATAACCCGTTTTAAAACCAGCGGCAGTATCATCACCAGTGGCAGCCAGCAGATCTTCAGGATTTTTCGTCCGCATCAGTACTGCGCCGCCAAGGGCATCGCTACCGTAGAGCGTCGATGACGGTCCTTTATTGATCTCGATGGCAGCCAGAGTGTCCATTTCGTACATGTTCTGGTTGAAACGCATGACATCAGCGCCCGGGCTGTAGGAAGCCGGTTGTTCAATACCGTCCACCATCACTTTGACCCGGTTGTCCCCCATGCCGCGAATAACGAAACCATTAAGTCCAAAGCGACCAGTGCCACCAACAGTGACACCGGGCACGTATTTCACCGCATCCTGAATATCCGTTACCAGATTGCTGTCCATCTCTTCGGAGGTGACCGACGCAACAGAGGAGGAGATATCTTCAATATTCTGTTCCGTCCGGGTCGCCGACACGACGACTTTATCGAGCAAAGTAGCTTCGGCTCGTTTTGATGCAGAAGTTTCTGCCAAAACAGGCATGGTTTGCGTAAGAGAGACCGTGGCTGCCAACACCGCCAGCGTCAGCGTATTTTTAGAAAAGTGCATTGATTCCAATCTGTACCAGTGTGG
>JAQFVO010000170.1 GCA_027942505.1 Endozoicomonas sp.
CGGGAGATTTGTCTTGAAACCCATCATGTTGGCATTTGCAGCTTTATTCCTGTTGGCACCTGTGGCCCATGCGACCAGCGTTGGCGTACTCGATACGGTTATGGTGTTGACCGAATCCAATGCCGGCAAGCAATACGCCAAGACGTCTGAAGCCCGTTTCAAACCCCAGTTACAGGCATTGCAAAAACTCGAGGGTGAAGTGCGCGACATGCAGGAAAAACTGCAAAAAGATGGGCCGACCCTGAGTACTGATCAGCTTAAAATCCGTCAGCTGGAACTGCAGCGCAAGTATGAAGACTGGCAGATGAAGGGGCGTCAGTACCAGGCAGAACGTACCGAGGCGGATAATGCTGAGCGGGAGAAGTTGCGTCCAAAACTGCAGTCGGCTGTTGAGAAAGTGGTTGCCGATTTAAAACTGGAGCTGGTGCTTGATCGTCAGGTCGCTATCTACTCCAGCCCCAGTATCGATATCACCCGCAGGGTTATCGAACGTCTTAACAAGATCAAGTAATTTGCCATGACTGCTCAGTACACCCTGTCCGAGTTGGCGAAAATGTGTGGGGCTCACCTGCAAGGTGACCCTGACAGGCAGGTCTCTGGCCTTAACACACTACAGGATGCCCAAAGCCACGAGTTGAGTTTTCTGGCTAATCCGGCCTATGCCCGTTATCTGGGCAACACTCGTGCCGGGGCCGTCATACTCAGCCCCGAAATGGCTGAGTCATTTGTCGGTAATGCCCTGGTGCTTGTTAATCCCTACCTTGGTTATGCCAAACTATCGTCTTGCTTTGCCACTGATCGTGGCGCCAGCGCAGGGATTCATCCCACTGCGGTGGTGGCAGACTCGGCGGACATCGACCCGTCGGCAGCCATTGGCGCCAATGTGGTGATTGAGGCGGGCGTAAGCATTGCGGCAGATGTACGTATTGATGCGGGCACGGTGGTTGGTCACGATTCGGTGCTGGGTGCCGGCGTCTACCTGCACCGTAACGTCACGGTTTGCCATGGTGTGACCATAGGTGAGCGGACCATCATCCACTGTGGTGCCGTCATTGGCAGTGATGGCTTTGGCAATGCGCATGCCGATGGCTGCTGGCACAAGATTACCCAGATTGGTGGTGTGGTTATCGGTTGTGATGTGGAGATTGGTGCCAACACCTGTATCGATCGCGGTGCTCTTGGCAACACTGAAATACACGATGGGGTGCGTTTGGATAACCTGATACAGATTGCCCACAATGTCGTTATTGGTGAGAATACCGCCATCGCGGCCAGTGTCGGTATTTCTGGGAGCACCAAGATAGGCAAAAACTGCACTATTGCCGGTGCCGCTGGTTTTGCCGGTCATCTGACGATTGCCGATGGTACGTTCATCAGCGGTATGGCCATGATTACGCGCTCCATTCCCAAGGCGGGTTCCTACTCTTCAGGGACCGGTTTTATGGAGAGTCGTGAATGGCGCAAGAATGCCGTCCGCTTCCGGCAGCTTGATGAGCTGACCCGACGGGTTAAAAAGCTGGAACAGCAGTGATTCCCTGAAATAATTTTCAGGGTGCTACCCGCTGCCCGCTGAAGCCCAACTGTTTCGTGCTTTTGCGGGAGACGGGTAGCGCCCCCTTAATCCCCAAGTGGCTACTACTGTCCTGTTGCTGAAAAAAAGGCTGGATTTCCAGCCTTTTTTGCTTACATCCTGATTTTGAGTTTATGACGAATGCGAAGAATACTGGCCATCAAGGAGATCCTGCCCCACCGTTATCCTTTTTTACTGGTGGACCGAGTCCTTCATGTTGATATCGAAAATGGCTGCATTGAGTGCCTGAAAAATGTATCGAGCAATGAGCCATATTTTAACGGGCATTTTCCCGAGCATCCGGTCATGCCCGGGGTGTTGATTATTGAGGCTGTGGCTCAGGCTGCGGGTATACTGTGTTATCACATTCGCAAAACACAGGGTGAGACCATGTACTATTTCGCCGGTGCCGACAAAGTTCGCTTTCGGGCCCCGGTCGTGCCTGGCGATCAACTGATTCTGCGGGCAAAAGTGCTGGCTTTGAAGCGGGAGATCTGGAAATTTGCCTGTGAAGCGCTGGTTGATGGTAATATTGTCTGTTGTGCAGAAGTCACGTGTGCAAGAAAGGAAATTGAGTCTTGAGCGACACACTCACACTTACGAATGAAACCGGTACTGCCGGGGTGGCCGGTTCGGCTGATATTCACCCGACGGCCAGTGTTCACCCCTCAGCGATTGTTGAGCCCGGTGCCACGATAGGTGCTGGCGTTACAGTTGGACCATGGACCTATATAGGTCCCAGCGTCGAGGTGGGGGCCGGCACCCGTATTTACTCCCATGTGGTGTTAAAAGGCCCGACGGTGATTGGCAGGAATAACACGATTTTCCAGTTTTCCAGCGTGGGTGAAGCGTGCCAGGATAAAAAGTACACCGGCGAGCCTACTCGCCTGGTGATTGGTGACAACAACATTATCCGCGAATGCTGTACCATCCATCGTGGTACCGTGCAGGATAAGTGGCTCACCTCCATCGGCAATAACAATCTCCTGATGGCCTACGTACACATCGCCCACGACTGCGTGATTGGTAATGACTGCATTCTGGCCAATAACTCCGCCCTGGCCGGGCATGTGGTGGTGGACGATGGCGCTATTCTCGGTGGTTACACGGTGGTGCACCAGTTTTGCCGGATCGGTTCTTACAGCATGACCGCCGGACAATCGGCCCTGTTTAAGGATTTGCCGGCGTTTGTCATGGTCAGTGGCAATCCGGCCAAGCCCCACGGCATGAACTTTGAAGGCATGCGCCGCCGTGGCTACAGCAAGGAGTTAATCAGCAGGCTGAAGCAGTGCTACAAGATCATCTATCGCCAGGGGTTGCGCACCAGTGAAGCCATTGAGCAGCTACAGAGCATGGAGCCGGCGCCGGAGATCCAGTTGTTGATCGACTCTTTACTGTTATCCACTCGCGGAATCTCACGGTGAGTCAGTGTTGTGATACCAACTCTGCACAACCTAACGATAATACCGGACGCCCGTTAACCGTTGCCCTGGTAGCGGGTGAGGCGTCGGGAGATATTCTTGGTGCGGCGCTTATTCGTGAGATCAGACAACATTTTCCCGATGCATACTGCTATGGCATCGGCGGTCCGCTAATGCAGGCAGAAGGGTTTGACAGCCTGTACCCCATGGAACGCCTGTCGGTGATGGGGCTGGTGGAGGTGCTGGAACGGATTCGGGAGCTGCTAACCATTCGCAAACAGCTGCGCCTGCGTTTAATCGCTGATCGACCGGATGTATTTGTCGGTATCGATGCCCCTGATTTCAACCTGGCACTGGAGCGCAGTCTGAAAGCCAATGGCATCGCCACGGTTCACTACGTCAGTCCGCAAGTGTGGGCCTGGCGTGAAGGCCGGCTGAAAAAGATTCGTCACAGTGTCGATCATATGCTGGCGCTGCTCCCTTTCGAGGCCGATTATTACCGGGACCACGGTGTGCCGGTCACGTTTGTCGGTCACCCCCTGGCCGATCAGATCGCCCTGCAGCCGGATCAGCAGGCGGCACAAGCGCAGCTTGGCGTCACCGGTAGCGGTCCTGTGATCGGCCTGCTGCCCGGCAGTCGCAAGGCCGAAGTGGGCCGGTTAGGTGAGCTGTTCCTTGATACGGCGCGGTTGTTAAGAAAAGACTTTCCCGGTGCCCGTTTTCTGATTCCCTGTGCCAATGAGCGGCGCAAAAAACAGCTGCTCCCTGTGCTTGGCAACTATCCTGACCTCGATGTTACGGTGTTTGATGGTCAGGCACAGGCAGTCATGGCTGCTTCCGATGCCATCCTGATTGCCTCCGGAACAGCAGTTCTTGAAGCAGCACTGCACAAAAAGCCCCTGGTGGTCAGTTATAAGATGTCACCGATCACCTACGCCATTGTCAGCCGACTGGTGAAGGTAAAGTACGTGGCACTGCCGAATTTGCTGGCTGACCGTGAGCTGGTGCCGGAGTTGCTGCAAGATGCTGCCACGCCAGAGCGTTTGCGTCAGGCCATGAACAAGGCGTTGACCGATCAAGCCTATCGGGATGCCCTAAAAGTGTCGTTTACTGATATTCACCAGCAGCTAAAGCGCGATGCCAGCAAGCTGGCTTTTGCGGCAGTTATGTCAGTGATTGCCCGGAAAAACTCATGAAGCAAGATCTATTTGACTGGCCGGAGGCAGGCGTTGAGCTGGTCGCCGGCGTTGATGAAGTGGGGCGCGGACCGCTGTGCGGGCCGGTGATTGCCGCTGCGGTTATTCTTGATCCGGCGCGCCCCATTGCCGGTCTTAATGACTCGAAAAAGCTCACTGCCCGTCAGCGTGAAGCGCTGTTTGACATCATTTGCAACCAGGCGCTGGCCTGGTCGCTGGGTCGGGCCGAGGTGGCGGAAATTGATCAACTCAATATTCTGCACGCCACCATGCTGGCCATGCAGCGCGCCGTGGCTGGATTATCGCTGCAGCCGCAGCTGGCTTACATTGATGGTAACCGCTGCCCGACACTTCCCTGCCGTGCTGAAGCAGTGGTCAAAGGTGACAGCCGGGTGCCTGAAATCGCTGCCGCATCGATCATCGCCAAAGTGACCCGTGACCGGGAGATGGTGGTGATGGACCAGCAGTGGCCCGGCTACGGCATTGCCGGTCACAAAGGCTATCCTACTGCCGCCCACATGGCAGCGTTGAAAAAACTGGGGCCGGCACCCATTCACCGCCGTTCATTCAAACCGGTAAGAGTGCTGCTGGAGTTGGCCGGCACTGATTGAGTGTCCGCCAACCCGATACGCCAAGGCTTGGTTTTTGACCAGGCAATCCTGATATACTGCTGAGCTAATTTGCCGGCGCGACTAATCAGGACTTTCATGACCGCACGTTTTATCCATCTCCGTGTTCATACCGAGTTTTCGCTCAGCGACGGTCTGGTACGAATCAAATCATTAATCCGCGCCATGGCCGACGCCAACGCGCCGGCAGTGGCGGTAACCGACCAGTCCAACCTCTGCGCCCTGGTGAAGTTTTACTCCGGTGCCATGGAGGCTGGCATCAAACCCATTTGTGGTGCTGATCTGTGGGTGGAAAACCCGACCGATGAGCAAGCTCCTTCGCGGCTGGTGCTGCTGTGCATGAATGAGCAGGGCTATCACAATCTCACTGAGCTGATCTCCCGCGCGTTTATGGAGAACCAGAAACACGACAAAGCCCTGGTAAAGCGTGAGTGGATCATGGCTCAGTCGGACGGGCTTATTGCCTTGTCTGGTGCCAGGGAAGGGGAGATTGGTCGGGCGTTGCTCAGTGGCCGCAAAGAGCAGGCCGGTGAGTTGCTTGGCCAGTGGCTGACGGCTTTCCCTGAGCGCTTTTACCTGGAGTTGCAACGCACCAACCGGGCCGGGGACGAGGAGTGCGTACACAACTCGATAGCACTGGCGCAGCAGTTTAACTGCCCGGTGGTGGCCACCAATGATGTTATGTTTATGTCCCGGGACGATTTTGAAGCGCATGAATCCCGGGTCTGCATCGGGGAAGGGGTGGTGCTTGAAGATCCCCGTCGGGAGCATCGCTACAGCGAGGAGCAATATCTCAAGAGCGAAGACGAGATGGTGGCTCTGTTCGCGGATATTCCCGAAGCGCTGGCCAACTCGGTGGAAATTGCCAAACGCTGCTCCATTGATGTCAAACTCGGTGAGTACTTTCTGCCCGAGTACCCGGTGCCGGAAGGCAAAACCATGGATCAGTTTTTCCGTGAGTTCTCTCACCAGGGGCTGACCGAGCGACTGGAATTTCTCTTCGATACCAATGCCCCCGACTTTCCGGCAACGGAAAAAGTCTACCGCGAGCGCCTCGACTTTGAGCTGGACACCATTTTGCAGATGGGCTTCCCCGGCTACTTCCTGATCGTTATGGACTTTATCCAGTGGTCAAAGAATAACGGCATTCCCGTAGGGCCGGGCCGGGGTTCTGGTGCTGGCTCGCTGGTGGCCTATGCCCAGAAAATCACCGATCTGGACCCGATCAAGTACGACCTGCTGTTTGAGCGCTTTTTGAACCCGGAACGGGTATCCATGCCCGACTTTGATGTGGACTTCTGCATGGAAGGGCGCGACCGGGTGATCGACTACGTGGCCCGCACTTACGGCCGCGACGCCGTCTCCCAGATCATTACCTTCGGCACCATGGCGGCCAAGGCGGTGGTCCGTGACGTAGCGCGGGTGCAGGGCAAATCCTATGGCCTTGCCGACCGCCTGTCGAAAATGATTCCCTTTGAAATCGGCATGACCCTGAGTAAGGCCTACGAACAGGAAGAGGTGATCCGCGAGTTCCTGGAAACCGACGAAGAAGCAGCGGAAATCTGGGAAATGGCCCTCAAGCTTGAAGGGGTCACCCGTAATGTCGGCAAACACGCCGGGGGGGTGGTCATCGCCCCCACCAAACTGACCGACTTTGCGCCACTTTACTGCGACGAACACGGCAAGGGCGTGGTCACCCAGTACGACAAAAACGATGTCGAGTACGCCGGTCTGGTGAAGTTCGACTTCCTTGGCCTGCGTACCCTGACCATTATTGACTGGGCGCTGAAGCTTATTAATCCCCGCCGCGCCCAACGCGGTGAAGAGCCATTGGCCATTGAGTCGATCGACCTGGAAGACAAACCTTCCTTTGACATGCTCAAACGGGCCGAAACCACCGCGGTATTCCAGCTCGAATCCCGGGGCATGAAAGACCTGATCAAGCGCCTGCAACCGGATTGCTTTGAGGACATTATCGCCCTGGTGGCCCTGTTCCGCCCGGGTCCGTTGCAGTCGGGCATGGTGGATAACTTCATCAACCGTAAGCACGGTCGGGAAGAGCTATCATTCCCCGACGCCCAGTACCAGCACGACTGGCTCCAGCCCATTTTGCAACCCACCTACGGCATTATTCTCTACCAGGAGCAGGTCATGCAGATCGCCCAGGTGCTGGCCGGTTACACCCTCGGCGGTGCCGATATGCTGCGCCGGGCCATGGGTAAGAAAAAGCCGGAGGAGATGGCCAAGCAGCGGGCAGTGTTTGAACAGGGCGCCATCAGCCAGGGGGTCGATGGCGAGCTGGCCATGAAGATATTCGACCTGGTGGAGAAGTTTGCCGGTTACGGCTTTAACAAATCCCACTCGGCTGCCTATGCCCTGGTGTCCTACCAGACGCTGTGGCTGAAAGCGCACTACCCATCGGAGTTTATGGCTGCGGTCATGAGTTCTGATATGCAGAACACCGACAAAGTAGTGACCTTTATCGAAGAGTGCCGGGATATGGGGCTGACGGTGGTGCCGCCCAGCGTTAACAGCGGTGCGTACATGTTTGGCGTTAACGACGAGGGTCATATTATTTATGGCCTGGGCGCCATCAAAGGGGTAGGGGAGGGACCTATTGAAGCCATTGTCCGGGCACGCAACGAAGGCGGGCCATTCAAAGACCTGTTTGATTTTTGTGACCGGGTTGACGCCAAAAGCCTGAACAAGCGCGTACTGGAAGCACTGATTCGCTCCGGTGCTCTTGACTTGCTCGGGCCTTTACCCAACAAACCAGGTCAGTTGAATATCAACCGGGCCGTGCTGTCGGCCAGCCAGAGTGAAGCCATCAAAGCCGCCGATCAGTCGGCAAAAAACCAGGACCTGGGGCTGATGGATATGTTTGGCTCCCTGGTACCGGCCGGTGAAGATAACGTCTACGACAGTTACCTGAAAACCCCCGAATGGAGTGATAAAACCCGACTCAGTGGTGAGAAAGATACGCTGGGCCTGTACCTTACCGGCCACCCCATTGATGAGTACGAAAACGAAATACGACACTTTATTCGTAACCGGATAAAAGACCTGCAACCGGCCCGTGGCGACAGCCAGAACATCGCCGGGCTGGTGGTGGATATGCGGGTCATGAAAAACAAAAAAGGCGACAAGATGGCCTTTGTTACCCTGGACGATCGCACCGGGCGCATTGAGGTCTCCATGTTTGCTGACGTGTTTGCCCAGTATCAGCAGCTGCTGCAAAAAGACGCCGTGCTGGTGGTGGAAGGGGAGGTCACCTTTGACGACTACTCCGGCAGCCTGAAAGTGCGCTCGAAAAAAGTGATGCAAGTGGTGGACGCTCGCAGCCACTTCGCTCGCCGGCTGGTGCTGGTGGTTGGCCACGATCAGATGGACAGCCACTTTAGCCATAAACTGTCGTCCATGTTAGGTGCTCGCAAAGGCAGTCTGCCGGTGCGGATCGATTACTCGGGCAGTGATGCCAGTGTCAGTCTGATGTTGGGTGAGCAATGGCAGGTCAGTCCCAGCGATGAGCTGGTGCTGGAACTGCGCCAGTGGCTGGGTAAAGAGGCTGCCCGGGTGGAATATGCCTGAGACCGGTGAAGTATTGCTGACTGGACAATAACGGCCTGATTGACCTGCTGTTATTTCCCGTAAGGAGATTGTCGCAAAAGACTCTGAAAAGAAGGGAACCACGAAGAACACGAAGAGCACTAAGAAGAGTTTTTTTCCTTCGTGGCCTTCGTGTTCTTCGTGGTTCAAGGCTTTTATGCTTTTTGCGGCCTTTGAGGCTGTCGTAAAAGGCCCTCGTGGGTCCATTTCTCACCGCACATCCTCAAGGATCTTGAAAAGAGCGTAGGGATGTGACCATCAAGAAACGACCACAGACTTCGCTGTCATCCTGTACATGGACTGTACAGGATCCACCCCACAGGGAGGTGAATGCCTGGCTAGATGGCTATCCCTGCCAGATGGGTTCCGTACAATCCCTGAATGACAGCGCAGTGATTGACCTTTTTGCGACAACCTCCTTTGCGAGGATGACCTTGGATGTTTGGGTATTTTAAGTTTTCAACAGCCTCACTGAGAGTGAACTTTTGTCACTAACCTGTTGTCCAGATGAGAACCGTTCACCACATCAGGTTCTACAGACAATGGATACCATTCAAGCCACCTCCTGCCCCCGCTGTCCGCAGATAGACACCGCTTCAGGAGATGACTGTACAGCAGTACATATTCCTGAACACGAGAGCACGGAAACTAAACCAGTGTTCAGTCGCTCGGTCAGGGAGTCTCGACAAGTCAGCGAGGAGCAGCTCAGGGAACTGATCTTCAGCGGTGGGCTTGACGACAATGTTATTTACAGAGTGGATCGTTTTCTGTTGATTTCTGATACCGGCGATCTGGAAACTCTGTCAGGAAATATTTCTGTTGCGGGTTCGCTCTCCATAAGAGATTGCCCAAATCTTAAGAATCTGTCTGCAAACATCTCAGTAGAGGGTGACATGTTTCTTGGCAGATGCCTTTGCCTGGAGCTTTTGAGCGGATCCATCTGCGTTCATGGCGGCCTTTTTATGTCCGACAACAAAAGTCTGGTAGACGTGACCGGTAACGTTTCGGTTGGTGTCGAGATTGATATGAGGCACTGCACTGGTCTGACGGACATTTCCGGTACCGTTCATGTTGCCCGCGAGCTTGATCTTTATCGCTGTTTAAGTCTGAAAGACCTGACCGGTAACATTACCGTAGGTGACGCTCTTAAACTTGAGCTTTGCCATCACCTGACCAACTTGTCCGGTACTATTTCTGTAGGAGACAGGATCTTACTTGAAGAGTGCTCTCGCCTAAGTTTCCTGCCTGACTGGATAACCTCTCTGGGCTACACATCAACAGGTGACATTCGTACTATCGATCTGAAATTCACCGGGCTGTCCCCGGCGTTAATTGATCAGATTCGCGCGACTGCTGCGCCCGGAATGAAGTTCCCTTTTGCCAAAGCGTCACAGATGACTGTTGATCATTTTCAGGAAACCGGGCCAGCGTTTGCCTTTTGGCGGGAACTGGCCTCTGCCACCAGAGAAATACCAAATCTGAATCTCGATTGGGAGTATGAGAGACCGCTGTTGATGTTTCTCGAAAAATTGACGCGTACCAGCGACTTTAAAAACGAACTGTCCAGGCATGTTCTGGCCCAACGAGTTATGGGATTGTTGAGTGCACTTATGGATGATCGGTTGCGGCGACGAGCCCTGAGCTGCATAGCCCACCGGGCTGGCGATGACGAAAAAGGGTTGAAACTTGCTCTGAATAAAGTGAATAGACTGAAAACACTGACATAGACCAGATCCACCCAATTTCTGGCCTTTGACCGTCACTGAGGCGCAAACCTCACCTGCGCGGGCGGACCTGTGATGAAATGTCATGATGTTATAACTTTTTTTTGCGATCAACTGAACCTTGGCCACTGATCTGTTGTCCAGTTAAGTAGTGTTCATCAGGGTAGGTTTTACAAACAATGAATATTAATCCCATTACGCAAGCCAATTCTGGCCTATCTATTCCGCCCGCAGCTCCCGCGCAGAGAGATGACCGTAAAAGAGTAAATATTGCCAGTCACGAGAGCGTGGCAACAAAGCCGCTATGTAGTCGTTCTGTCATGCAGTCTCAACATGCATGGAGCCACTCTGTCATGCAATCTCAACAAGTCAGCGAAGAACAGCTCAAGGCGTTGATCCTCAGTGGAGGGCTCGCCGACGATGTTATTTATGAAGTGGCTGACTCGGTCAAGATTTCTGGATACGCCGATCTGATTACTCTGTCAGGAAATATTTCCGTTGTCGGGGAGTTACAGATATTGAATTGCCCCAATCTTAAGGAGCTTTCGGCAAACCTCATGGTAAAGAAGGGATGCATGCATATTTCAGAATGTCCCCAACTGAAGAGTATGACCGGATCCATCTGCGTAGATGACGCCCTGTTTTGCTACGAGGCTGATGGGCTGACAAATGTGTCTGGTAGCCTCTACACTGGTCACAGGCTTGACATGCGGCACTGCAATAGCCTGCAGAACATTTCCGGTACCCTTTATGTTGGAGGCAACCTTGTTCTCGAGCGCTGCAAGACCCTGAACAACCTGAGCGGCAACATTACTGTGCATGGTGATCTTCATCTGAATTCTTGTTACAGCCTGACACACCTGTCCGGCACTATTTTTGTTGGTGGTAGTATCCACCTTGACAACTGTACCAGCCTGAATTCCCTGCCTGACTGGATTACTTCTCTGGGATGCACAGCCACAGGAGATAAACGCACTATCGGTCTGAAAGGTAGTGGGCTACCCAAAACGTCAG
Source organism: Endozoicomonas sp. (assembly GCA_027942505.1). Taxonomy (GTDB): domain Bacteria; phylum Pseudomonadota; class Gammaproteobacteria; order Pseudomonadales; family Endozoicomonadaceae; genus Endozoicomonas. Next base: position 11,161 of record JAQFVO010000170.1, read on the forward strand.
TTGATCAGGCTCGATCCGTTGCAGAGCCCGGTATGAAGTTTCTCTTTTCCGAGGAGTTGGAGGCTATAGATAATTTTCAGGAAATCGGGCTGGCGCTAGCCTTTTGGGGGGAACTGGCCTCCTGCGCTACAGAAATACCGGATCTGAAGCTCAGTTATGAGGAGGAATGTGAGCTGTTGGATGTTCTCGAGCAGTTGACATGCTCTGCCGACTATAAAGACGAGTCTTCCAGGCCAGCCCTGGCCCGACGAGTTATGGCGGCGATGACCGTATTTGTGGATAGCCAGTTGCGGGAAAAAGCCTTGGCATGCTTATCTGAGTATGAGCCTGGATGTGATTCTGAGTCTGAGGATGGCGATTATGAAGGGGCGATCCAGGTCCTGAAGAATCTGGAAACTCTTTTATTGTCCAGGACAACCTCTCAAATTAAGTAGACAGTAAGGATTTGTCCTTAGAAAATTCTGCATTTCGATATTAGACAGCACAAATAAACTTGCCACAGAAAGACGGAGAGAAGAATAAATCTCTTCCTTCGTTCTGGCCAGCCCTTGCCCGGAGCAACCCTTTTCCGAAGTCCTGTTTTTTGCCCCGGTCAGTTATTATCGCGGTAAACCATACACGGGCCATATTTCGTCACTGAATCATAACGGCAGCTGTAATGGGAAGTTTTATTCAGACAACAGCAGTTATGTCTATATCGAGTCTGGCAATACCACAGCTGACATCAGTGTTTCGGACAACGCCGTGCAATAGCTCGCTTCGCCTTGTTATCGTGTGACATAGGCCGACCTGTCATGGGCATTCTCCTTAACGCCGTTTGTCAAGTATGGCCCGGGCTGTCGTGAAAATGTCGTCAGTCTCATTCCTGTGAGTTGCTGGTTCACTCACCTCTCTATAGTGCCAGCTATATTGCCCTTGACTCCATCTCCAGGGAGTTGGCCTTAAATAACATCCACATTTTGATGTAATCCTCCAAATAAACATCTGCCAGGCACTGAAAAAAAAGGAAATTATTCAGGGTCAATTTCTAAGCTCTCAATGCACAGGCCATGGTTTGAAAATTTCTCAGGTTCCGTAGAACCCTGAAGGAACTATTTATGGATTTGATGTTCATAGTAATGCAGGTCCGTCTCCGCGAGGTGGTCTGTTTTGATTTAAAGTAGAGTTGCCGCGGTGGTGCCGTGTGGTCACATATGAATATTGCCAGCGTTTAGGACTCATTTTGGTGATTTAGCTTCTTTACCGCTTAAGGTTCAGAAGCGTTGAGAGGTAGTATGCAGGGTTGTCGCAGAGCGTCTGTAAGGATGCGTGTTCTCTTAAGGCGCACTTTCAGGAAGGTTGTTGCGCATTTTGAGCACATCAAACTCCCGGTCCTGCTTCTGCTGATGATGCTGGCTCCCTTTGTCACCGAGGGCTGGTTGAGCTACGACATGCAGTCCTTTTTCTATGCCCTGAGCCTGACCATTAAATCGGTACTGGTTTTCTTGCTGCCGTTTGTCGTGTTCAGTTTTGTGGCCGTCAGTTTTATCCGACTTGGGGGGAGTGCCTGGTTATTTGCCGTGTTGCTGGCCGGTATGGTGTTTCTCTCCAATATAACGGCCATTTTCACCGGCTATGCCATTGGCCGGCTCGTTGTTCCGATGATCGCTATGCCAGTTTCTCTTGATGGTTTTGACGGTAACGGTCTGGGGGCCATGTGGGTCTTTGAGCTGATGCCTCTTTGTTCCAACATGACTGCCTTGCTGCTGGGTGTCGTTGCCGGGATTCTGGTGAATGCCCTGAAAAAGCAGCCTCTGCGCGATGGATTCTGTCGATTGGCTGATGCTGCTGGCTGGGGCCTGGTGCACGGGTTTGTTCCACTGCTGCCTTTTTTTATTCTCGGGTTTGCCTTCAAACTGCATGCGGATGGCATATTGAGCCAGGCATTGTTAAGTTTTGGCCCGCTGCTGGCGCTGGTGATCCTGGTCCAGATCTGTTACCTGTTTGGTTACTTCCTGTTGGCTGCCAAGTTTTCTGTGCAACGACTTCTGCGTTATGTTGGCAATATTCTGCCAGTCTGGCTGACCGGTCTCGGGACGCTGTCCAGCGCTGCCGCTATGCCGGTTTTGATTGATGGCACCGGGAAAAACCTTGGCAATCATGCCATGGCCAGAACTATCGTACCTATGACCATCAATATCCACACCATTGGCAGTGCCATCTGTATGACCATTCTCGCCCTGATGATTCTCAATACCTTCAACCAGCCATTACCCTCATTGCCGGCGTTTGCGGTGTTTGCGTTTTTCTTTGCCCTGACCAAGTTTTCTGTGGCTGCTGTGCCAGGCGGTGTAGTTCTGGTAGTAGGGCCTATATTGCAGAGTTTGCTGGGGTTTTCCGATGAGATGCTGGGGTTGATCACGGCGCTGTATATGATTTTTGATCCGTTTGGTACGGCGACTAACGTCAGCGGTAACGGTGCTTTTGCCATTGTGTTTGACAGGCTGTGTCACAGTCTTGGTCTTGCCAATATCAACGATACGGAGTCAGGAGAGTTTAACCGTTCATCCCACTAAAAATACTGGGTAGGGAGGCTGTCGCAAAAAGCAAAAAAGCGTTGAACCACAAAGACACCAAGGCACAAAGGAAGCCTTTTTTGTCTGCCG
>JAQFVO010001415.1 GCA_027942505.1 Endozoicomonas sp.
AAGAAGAGCTTTTCTTTTCCTTTGTGACCTTCGTGTTCTTCGTGGTTCAAGGCTTTTATGCTTTTTGCAACACTCTCTCAGGCTGAACCATCAAATTCGGTAATCACTTCGTTGACCAACACCGTTATTTTCAGTTCAATGCACGGCTACCCTGTGCAGTAAAAGTACAAAGGTCGTTCGTTGAAACTACTCTGGAAACTCCGATTTATCCTGAAGGACTTCTGGCGGCAATATCTGCTGGCCTTTGTCTGCCTGCAAATAGTATCTGCCCTCAACCTTTTGCCCCCCTGGTTAATCGGCAAGGTAATTGATGGTGTAAAAAACAGCTCACTAACCCAGCAAGAGCTGACTCAGTACGTGGCTGGCATTGTGATCGTGACCGTGGTCGTCTACGGTTTTCGCTACCTGTGGCGCGCCAAGCTCTACGGTGCCGCTATTGAGCTGATCCGCAAACAACGCAGTCAACTTTTTGCTCACTTCACCAAACTCTCCCCGGAGTTTTACCAACACCACACCACCGGTGACCTGATGGCCCACGCCACCAACGACCTCAATGCCGTTGAAGAGAGCGTCGGGGTCGGCATTATGACGCTGGTGGACTCAGTGATTGCCGGCTTTACCGTGCTGTTTGCCATGATATTTGTCGTCAGCGGTCAACTAACCCTGCTGGCCATGCTGCCCTTTCCACTGCTGGTCTGGGTTACCAACCGTTATGGTGCCGCACTCCACTCCCGTTTTGGCCACGCACAAGCGATGTTTTCCAGCCTGAACGAAGAGACCAGGGAATCCATCACCGGCGTTCGTGCAGTTAAAGCTCACCAGCTGACTGAACGACAAATTCAACGTTTCGAACAGCTGTCGCAAGAGACAGTAGCGGCCAATACCAGTGTCGCCAAAATTGACTCTCTGTTCGGCCCCAGCATCAACCTGTTTTTTGGCCTCTCCTTCGTCCTGACGCTGGTCGGTGGTGCCTGGCTGATCAGCCAGGGTCAGTTAACCGTTGGCCTGCTCACCAGTTTCACTCTTTACCTGGGGCAGATGCTCGGGCCAATGCTCCAATTTGGCTGGCAGTTCAGCGTCTTTCGTCGTGGCGGTGCCTCATGGCACCGGCTGGAAACGTTGCTGGCACGCCAGCCACTGGTGGTAGATGCCAGCGATGCACGTCAGGCATCAAACGACACCCGACTCTCCATTAATATCGAGTCTTTTGGCTATCAGGACACCGGACAAAACCCGATCCTCCAAGACATACAGGCCACTATTCCGCCCGGGACTTTTCTGGGCATAACCGGACGCACCGGCAGTGGCAAAAGCACGCTGCTCAGGCTGATCCTGCGTGAGTTCGACCTGCCGGCAGGATCCACCATCAAGATGGGCGGAATCCCCCTGCAACAACTGACCATCAGCTCCCTGCGCAAAAAACTGGCCTGGGTACCGCAAGAACCTATGCTGTTCTCAGGCACCATTGCCGACAATATCCGCTTTGCTAAACCGGACGCCCCCTTGGAAGCGGTGATAGAGGCGGCGAAAATGGCTGCTATCGATAGCGAAATCACCGCCTTCAGGGAAGGTTACAGCAGCCAGCTTGGGGAGAACGGCATCAACCTGTCCGGTGGTCAGAAGCAGCGCCTGGCATTGGCTCGAGCACTGTTGTCGGACGCACCCATACTGTTACTTGATGACTCGTTCAGTGCACTGGACATGAAAACCGAAGCTCATATCCTGCAAAACCTGATGAACTTACGCCAACAACAGAACAAAACAATTATTCTGATCACCCAACGCCTGCCGGAACTGATTAACGCTGACCATATTCTGGTACTAGACCATGGTCGTATCATCGAACAGGGCAACCATGAACAGCTGTTGCGCACGAACGCAACAGGATGGTATGCAAAAATCTTTTACCAGCAAGCCAAAGCACTGCTGCAACCACTGGCAGGAGAATCCGTGGTCAAACCGACAACGTTGCCTGAGGCGCCACTCCATGACCACTGAATCCACCAACGTGAAAACCTCTGGCTATCACGGTCTGGCCAAGCTGGTTGGATTTGCCAGGCCATACCTATGGCAGTGCATGGGCGCGTTTGCCCTGCTGCTGCTGGCCACGGCCCTGGAAATGCTGACGCCATGGCT
>JAQFVO010000280.1 GCA_027942505.1 Endozoicomonas sp.
TATTGTTAAGGATCGTCTCTAAAATAGCCGATATTCGAGCGCACATCTGTTTCAATTATTCGGAGAGAGCACCCAAAAAAATTCTATTTTCCCAGACGAAAAATTAGCTGGGTATCCTGCCTTGGTCGAAAACGGTTAAGTCGGCTGCCAAATCAGAAGGCTCAGGGCTACAACTGTCAGATTCATCCAAGGCAGGTTTATTAAGAGCAATCAATACCAGCACCTCATTGGTATAAGCGAACAGGCGAAGATAATCCTTTTTCAGACTTTCATTGCCACATAAATACCCGATACCAATCAGCTTACCAGTAAGGTCACAGAGCATACGCTCAAGATCTGATTGCATACTGATTTTATATTTTGCAATAAAAAGCCTCTGATCCAAATCTTTCAGCATGGAATCTGCTTTTTCTTTTTCTGCGAGGCTAAACCTTACAAACCACTCTTTAAAGTAAGCAGCAATAGCTTTAGGTTTAATATTTAGGCCGAGTCCTTTAGCCTCCACATATCTTGGAAATTTAAAGTATTCACGCCAAGTATCTTTATCCATACCATCAATGTTTTCCTGTGCTTTTTTTCCAGCAACCTTATAAAATTCAATTTGCTTTTGTATTAAAACCAGCTCATGATACAACGCCTTAAATTCAACCAACCTCTCTTTAATTGCTTCCTGAGTAAAATCAGTGGCATCAAAGACTTCCATCATGGTATGACTCATACCAGAAATCATCTCAATACAATCAACTACCGTTTTGTAACTTTCCACTATGGCCGGCAATATTTTTTCAAGTATTGGTAACGTATTGGACACAAATTCCTTTGAATCAATTTGCTCTATATGTTCCTGCCAGCTATCCCGGAAATAACTTAATAAATCATTATCTGGAAAAGATTCAAAATTCAGTTGATCTTCATGTTCCAACGTGGTTAGTAGAAAGTCGTGGTAACCTGCCAGTTTGACCACCACTGCCTTGTGAGGTTGTTCATTGACACTCAGCAGGCTTGAATCATAGATTTCTTTGAGGCCATAAATCAACCTTTCTACAAAGTAACTGGAAGCACCATCCTCGACGACTAATCCTTCTGGAAATTTTTCATGATTATTGAAGCCATAAAGCAGCTTGTGTCCAGATTTGCAATAGGATTTGATGGCATCACTGGCCATGTCGTCCACTGGTAATATACTGTCATCTCCGGGATTATGCTTCTTTGCAAGATAATATCGCCCTAAGTACGGGACAAAACATTAAGCAAATCTAAAAAAGTAATTTGATCGTTTTTTGAACAGCTGTTTTTGAGT
>JAQFVO010000281.1 GCA_027942505.1 Endozoicomonas sp.
GGGCTCTTTCACCGCTGTCATTGTGTACAGGGATTGCGCGGACGTCATCTGGCCGGACTCACCTCCCTGTTCCAATATTTGTGACTGAGAGACAGCTTTTACTGGGGATACCCGACGAAGGGTGCCCAGCCAAGAGCGAGTTGTTCACAGATATTGCAACAATTCAGTTATAGTAATCTGCTTCATCTTGTTGTTTGATTGCCATTAAATCTTTTTGCAAGAGCACCAAAGGTTTGTCATGGTCACGAAATCAGTATTAGAAAAGGCTGTTGAACAAGGGATTTTGCAACAGGCTCAGGTTGCACCCTTGCTGGCATTTCTCGGGGAGCAGAACCAGTCCCGCATAAAAACAACAAACGTACTTTATTATGTAGGCGGAAGCCTTGCCATTGTGGCACTGGCCTTGTTGCTGGGATTAAGCTGGGACAGATCCAGTGGCTTAGGACTGATGGTTGCCGCTTTAATCAGCCTGGTTTTATCAGCTGTGTTTATGATTCGGCTGAGAAAATTACAACACCATGTGCCGGCCAAATTATTTGGCTGTCTGGTGATTTTACTGGTACCAATTTCTATCTACGGTGCCCAGGAGGCCCTGGGCATCTGGCCGACAGGAGCACACCCCGGATCGGGCCACCCTGATGTTTTTATGACTCTGACCCTGGGACTTGAAATTCCGACGTTACTGGTGGCGTTGCTGTTGCTGTTTTTCTGTCGCTATCCACTGTTTATGCTGCCCATTCTCCTGGTGCTGTGGCTGATGGCTATTGATAACGTACCTGGGGAATTCTTTACCGTAACTTTCTGGTTTGGACTCGTTACTGCCCTTTTGGCCATGTGGATCGATATTGCCACACGCCATACCCAAGATTATGCATTCTGGTTTTATAATGTCGGCGTCTTCTGTTTCTGGGGTGGTCTGACGGTTTTTGTGCTCGAAGGCGATATCAGTAATTTGTTTGCCTGTATTGTCAGTTTGCTTTTGCTGGCCGTGGGCGTAGTGCTCAATCGAAGGGTCTTTATCATCGCCGGTGGCATTGGCGTTTTCCTCTACATTATTTACCTGGCCGGCCTGTTTTTTGAGAACCGCTGGATACTGGTGACATTACTGGCACTGGCTGGTGTCGGTGTGATCTGGTTAGGGCTGGTGTGGCAAAAACATGAAAAATCTGTGGTAAATTCCCTGCAAAACTATTTGCCCGGCATCTTGCGTGAGCTGGTAAACAGCCGTCAACGATAGATGCTAATGGCGTCTGCTGGCTCGGTTTGACTTGGAGCGGCTATCTTATTATCAACAGTTTACGTCCTCCCTGGCACGTGGTCTGCAATAATTACGACAGTTGCCGTTTGCAAAAAGGGGCATAATTGTAGAACTATTGTTCAGGTATTGGACATTGCATAAAAAGACAGAACCTAAGGAGTGGGGTTGTACCCATCGGTCTGATGCTGTCAATTCCCGCGTCGATACCGGAAAAACAGGCAAAACGCAGCAATAAGACGGGCCAGAAGAGAGGCCGCCGAGGCGGCCACTGGTAATGGAGGGATAAGCGTAGGGTGCTCTCTCTATTTGATAATTGACTCAAAAGTCAATTACATTC
>JAQFVO010000368.1 GCA_027942505.1 Endozoicomonas sp.
CAAACCTTACGTTTGCTTTTTTATACCTGTTTTTTGCTGCGGTGTCTTTCTTCAACAGCTTCAATGTTTTCGCAGTGGTGAGGTTTTCTGTTGCGTAGCCAGGGCGAGGGCAGGATTTACCTTCCGGGAACGCAGCATCAGGAACCCGGTTTTGGAGAATACCTTCGAGAAGTGAACATAGCGGCTATTTTGCTAATGACCCATTAACCCAACAGCGAATTATTGATCATTTACGCCATGAACGGCCTGAGACGTATTGCATTCATTCGCTGGATGATCTGGAAAAACACGGCCTGATGAAACAAACCTGGGTAGAGGAGAGCGAGTTGCACAAAGCCGAAGGCCGGTTATTTATTGATGAGTGGATGACCCTGGTTTTCGACCTGACCACTATGACACCCGGTGATATTGCCAGCTTTAATGACCTGCTTCAGGTGGCGCCAAAAGCGATAAACTGACTTTCAGACGGCCCTGGCAACGGCCATTCGGTTCGGCAGATTTACCGCTAACAGGCAGTGGGTCAGTCTGCCTGAACGGATATCCTTCTCTGCAGAGCATGTCTGTGCAACCGAACTTAATGTCCGCAAAGATCAGACGATCAAGGGCAGGGCACTATTCAGCGGCGTGGGGAAAGCAGACAACAGCAGGTCAGTGGTAACCATTGATTTCATCATTGCCCCTGACCAAATCTATTTTACCCAATTGGAACCGGGCGAATCGGTGCTCTTGCAAGAGGGATTGTCGAGTCAACGGCTTAAGGATCAGCTGAAAGAGTACATTTTTGATCCCGAAGCGAATACCTGCGAAGCCTATGAAGAGTTGTATGATACCGATCAGATAGACGATATCCCCGAACGACTCAGAGCGTTGATGGGTTGGCTGGATACATTTCGGGCATTCACCTCCCTGTGGTGTGGATCCCGCACAGTCCATGTACGGGATGACAACGAGGGGGGGCTCGTTGTGTACAGGGATTGCCCGGACTGGCCGGGTTTGCCTCCCTGTTCGAATATTTGTCGCTAAGAGACAGGTCTAAGGCGGAGGTCTTTTTTCCTAAAAGTGGGTGTCCTTTTTCTTTTCTCTGCGCTGTCATTCCGTACAGGGATTGTACGGAATCCACTTGGCAGGGATAGCCATCTGTCCGGGCATTCACCTCCCTGTGGTGTGGATTTCCTACAGTCCATGTAAGGGATGACAGCGAGAGGGGAGCTCTTTCACTGTTGTGTAGAGGGATTGCGCGGACCCCATCCGGCCGGGTTTACCTCCCTGTTCCAATATTTGTCGCTAAGAGACAGGCCTAAGGCGGAGGTTTTTTTTTCCTAAAAATGGGTGTCCTTTTTCTTTTAATGTTTCTTGTTTTTTTTATCATTACATGCTGAACTTGCTTCGATTCTGGTATTTGTAACCACTGGTATGGCAATTTTTGCAGGTGGTCGTTGCTGGCACTGTTTGTTAGCTGTTTTGATGTAATAGATGATGTGTTAATTAACAATTGTGCCTGAACGTTTATTTTTCTGAATATCCTGACAGACATAGGATTGACTCAGGTGATAATTAACTCGAGATGTTGATATGAACATACCAAATGGCTTACCAGATCAAAAAAACAGTGAGGGCTTCCT
>JAQFVO010000422.1 GCA_027942505.1 Endozoicomonas sp.
AACTCTTCAGCGCTGGTTTCTCTTACACTCTGGACAGAACGGACAAGGAGTGATCGAGCTTGCAGCACAACGTCCGGGGCCGGACCAGTGTCTTGTAAATAGCCAATGATTGGTGCTGTACTTTCTGAAACCTGGGGAGGTTCATTGTCGCTCAAGCTGTTGGCATTATTGCGATTCCAAAACAATTGGGCGGTCCTGAGCCCCATATCTAGCCATCCATTCATTTTTTATCCCTTTTTTTGTCCTTTTTTATTCTGACAATTTTTTTTTGTTCAGGTTCCCCTGCCGCTCCTGGTGAACAAAAGGACGCTGCCCGCAAAAGCACAAACGGTTGGGCCTTTGCGGGCAGCGGCGATTAACGGGCAGTTTTTGACCAGAACTTGCTAATGAGAACAGAATCAGGTAGTTTTTAAGAACAATCAAAAACCTCACCCGTTCAGCGGCGTGGGGTTTTTTATTGCCCCCACTTTTTCCCCTGTGCAGGACGCTCCCATGCCCGATCTTTCTGACCGGCTCGATCGTATTGATGTCAAGCTGGACAAACTGAGTGAGGCCATCTCCCAGCTGGCCCGCATCGAGGAACGGATCTCCCACCAGAACGACAACTTAAACCAGGTGGACAACAAACTCAGCGACCTGGAAGCGCGGATCAGAACTCTGGAGCTACACAGCAGTTCCCGCGCTGTGGTCATTGGCAGCATAGAACGGTTTGGCTGGATCGTTATTTCTGCGCTGATTGGCATTGTCGCTTATTCTTTGGGCAACTAGTCGAGTGAGGCCATGATTCCAAGGACGGAAACCAATTACATCGTCATCCACTGCTCGGCGACCCGGGCGGATCAGGAGATTACCGCCGACCATATCCGCCGCTGGCATGTGGACGACAATAGCTGGTCGGATATCGGCTATCACTGGGTTATTGAGCGTGATGGCAAGGTTCAGCGTGGCCGGCACCCTCAGGCTCAGGGTGCTCATGTGCGTGGTCATAACAATGAGTCCATCGGTATCTGTCTGGTCGGTGGGATTGACCAGCATGGTCATCCGGAGGATAACTTCACCGCGGTGCAGTGGCTGGTACTGGAAGTTCTTGTCCAGGTGTTGCGGCTTCGTTATCCGCAGGCGGAGGTGGTTGGTCATTACCATTTCACCCCCGACAAAACGTGTCCGAACTTTGTCGTTGAACACTGGTTGGAGTCTTTGTTATGAGCTGGGCGGCAGCGATTGGGGTGTTGGGCAAGATCATCGAGAAAATTATTCCCGACCCCGGCAAGGCGGCACAGGCCAGGCAGTCCCTGGTGGATATGGCGCTCAGGGGCGAGCTGGATGAACTGGCAGAACGCGCCGGGATTATCAAGGCTGAGTCGCAGGGCGATGGCTGGTTACAGCGGTCGTGGCGACCCATTGTGATGCTGATATTTACTGGCCTGATTGTCGCCCGCTGGTTAGGGTGGTCGGCACCGGACTTGTCGGAGGCGGTTGAGTTGAAGCTGTTTGCCATTGTTGAGCTGGGGATTGGGGGGTATATCGCCAGCCGGGGTATTGAGAAGGTGGCTGATAAATTTCGCCGTTAAGGGAGTTCTGTAATGACGCTGCCCGCTGCCCGTAAAAGCATAAAAGCAATGAACCACAAAGGCACAAAGGCACAAAGGTAAAGAGAAGCGCTTCTTTGTACTCTTTGGAACTGTCCTTAAATAATTTCCACATTACAGACGTACCCCGAAAAGTAACACCGTTTCTGCTTTTGCGGGAAGCGAGAAACGGTCCCCACAAGGAGAACACACTATGAGAAAAATCACCTGGCTACTGTCGTGGGTTGTGGCGCTGTTTGTCTCTTCGTCACTGTCCGCCGAGTACGCTAATCCTGTCACCGGCTCGGTGCCGGACGAGATACGGGCTTTGGTAGACCTGCACACGCAAGAGGATGACATGGAATCGGTGATTCCGGCCAGAATGGCTGCGGGGCAGACGGGTTATCTGATCGTCACAACAAACCAGATCAAGGCAAACCTGAAGAAGCTCAATGCCTTTATAGCGCACAAAGTGGCCCGTGGCTTTACTGTCACGGTGATCACTGAAGACGACTATGGCAATACGGCTCTCGGTCCTGACCGCGCAGCGGCTATTCGCGCCTGGATGCACGAGAATTATCAGTCGCTTAATTTGCTCTACGCCTTGATGATTGGTAATCCCAATGAGAAAACCGGTGATGTGCCTTATCATCTCACCGACTCTCAACAGATCCCTTCCGATTACCCCTACTCAGATCTGACGGGCGCCACGTGGGATCTCAATGGCGATGGCTTTTATGGCGAAAAGGATGATATCGGTGACGGCGGGGCCGATGGGGTCAGTGAGGTCTATGTGGGCCGCATGAATCTCTACGGTGAGCATCACGCTTATGCCAACGCCGCCGGCATAGACGACATGCTGCAGGCGACCATGGATTTCGAAAATGAAACGGGCGACCTGCGCTACCGCCACGATACCTTGATGGCGGCACACGGGTCGGTCTCTTTCAAGCGGTTCACGCACATTGCCAGGGAGTATCTCGATATCCTCGGGGCCGACTACACACGTCTGTGGCACCACAACTGGGGTGACGGCACGGTGGCTGCCAGTTATGACATTGAGAGCCAGGTAACAGCGGCGGCTATCGAGGGTGGCAGCTATGGAAATATTCAGTTCCATTCCCATGGTACTCCCAACTCGGTGATCGGGGTGCTGCACACGCGGGATGTGATCGGGCTCAAGCCGGTCAGGCGTGCTGGCCTGATGTACGCTGGTGCCTGTGGCGTCGGGACTCCGGCACATGAAGATAATATTATGACGGCGCTCACTCGCTATGTCGGTGTCGGGATGGTCGGTGGTACTCGTTCTGTGAGTAATTTTTTAATTGCCGGCCAACCTGAGAAATCTCAGTGGGGTCTCTTTGAGCGTGCCTATTGGGGGCAATCTAACGGTGAGGCGCTCTATCGTTTGCTGAGCGAGTCGGCGGCCTTCCACGGCAAGATTGGCCAGACGAATCTGAAAATGAACCTGCTCGGGGACCCTTCTGTGGTCTCCATGCCTCACCGCAGTGGCAATGATCTCTCTGTCAGCTCTGCGCCCACGGCGCAGATTGATCATGAACATGGTCAGGCCGACACGCCGGTAACCAAGACCTATCTGGTGAAGAACTACGGTCAATCCAGCGCCAACTACACGGTGACGGCCAGTGAGCCCTGGGCGACTGCCAGCCCGGGCAGCTTCATGCTGGCGCCCGGAGAGTCCATGACTGTGGCGGTGGGTGCCAACTCTCCGGCCTCGCTGCCTCTGGGGGTGAATAAGGTGAGCATTGACTTCACTGCCACTAACGCGCCGGCGGTGGTAACGCGGGAGCTGCTCGTGCACCACTACTTACCACAGATGGCACAGTACTTCCCTTTTGAGCGCACAAGTCTTCAGACTCCGGTAGTCATATGGCGTTAGTCGTTTATAGTAATGGCAAACAACTGGTTGACAAAAAAAATCCCGACGGTAAC
>JAQFVO010000441.1 GCA_027942505.1 Endozoicomonas sp.
CCTACGGCTACGATAATGCCTGCACCTAACAGAAGTTTTCCACATCGCGTTTCAGGAAGTTTGACACAGCGACCACAGAATGAGGTTGGATTTCTGTTGTGTTCTCCATCTTCCCTTTCACCAGTTACCTGTCCTAGAAGCAAGTCAACCCCAGATTCTTGCCGGTCAGATCGGCTATAGGATACAGCACAGGAGTCTTGTATATGCATGACAAACCACTTGACCAAGTACGCCTTCAGTCCTTATATCTCACCACCGAACAGATATCTTAGAAGAAGAAAAATTGGGTACCCGTTTTTTTGCGGGCATCAAAAAAATTTGTGCTTTCTGAAGTAAATAGTTTCAAGGCTCAAAAATGAATGTAAGTACTCACAACAATAATTCACGAGAAGTACTTGCATGCCTTTTGAGGTGGGCAGTAGGTGTAAGGGTTAAGCTGGTTTCTTAAAGCCAGCAGCCCGATCGGGTAACACCCTGAGAATAAGATGGGAGTGCGTCCACTCCCTGAGTACTGAACCAATTTTATAGCTGCCTCACCATAAAGCACTGCCTGATAAGACAGTAAGATAAAGCGAAGAGAAGTATTCTAATAAGCCTCAGGTTCAGTATTCGGAAGTGGGGCCCGCTGGAAATGTTTACTGAGGGAGTGGATGCCACAATCAATCGCCCTTGCTGTGTGATACCCTGCCCAGCCTACGGCCCTTCCACATAAGCCACCTAAAACCCCGCACGCTACCACGACCACATAGTTGACCGCTAACTTACAATGAGAATCACATGCTTGGGGATTTGATGGGTTCGCAGATGTATCAGCCCCAACATAACTGATTAAATTATCAGCAACTTCGGTGACGACAACTAATTTGGCAAATGCATAACACGTGGACACTGCTGCGCCGGTATATTGTGCTGCCTGAACCAAGTGTGGAGTGAAGTCGACGGACTCAACACCAGAGGGGTTTGTTATGTTCGGCATGGAATCTCTCGTTAATTTAGCCAAATAAACGGCTGCCTAAACTACTCAAAAACATTCATTAAGAGTCAGAATTCTTCAATAAGGCAGATCAGAAAGTAAATAACTTTAAACTGTCTGGAACAAAAAGGACCAAAACAAGCTGGTTAGGAATACTGTCCATTAAGAACAGGATTACTTGTCAGTAGAGATCATTAAGTATCTATCTCACAGAGCTGTGGATTGAAACACGAAGGACTGCAGCCGAGGCGATTATGGAAGCTGCTTCATGTTCACCTGAATGCCTCAGCTCATTCGGTCAATCACCATTTACCACTTTCTGAGCCTTTCTGTACCAGTCATTTTATTCCTGGACTTCAGTTATTGTTGCTTCTTTAGTTCCTTGCATAAACAAAATATTCTGAATACACGTATCTAACTCTTTTTTTAAATTGTGATTTTCCTTGTTGCCTGGCGTCACCGACAGTAAAAGAGCAAGAGAGCCATAACCATCATCGATCAATCCCCGAAGTCGTTTTGCCGCTAAAATAACTTTATCTTCAGCATCAGGAAGACAAAGTGGATCTTCAAGAGCTAAACGATTTGTTTTACATTCTGGTCGCATTGCAGCAATTCCATGACTGAAGCTCATCAATCTTCTCTCTAAGTCCGGTATCTGCAACAGCTTATCCAGTCTGGTTCTGAATTCTTTCAGGGTCTGAGTAACAAATTCAGAAGTAATCGCCTGTGATGAGTCAAAATACCTCGACTCCAATCCAAGCTTCAAGCTTTGGTTCCAGTCACTCAAATCCTTGATGAGCTTAGCAGGGCTGGCACCATAACTTTGCTCATCTTCGTCCAATAGTTCAGCAGCACACCTGGCAGTTATTGGGATTTCGACGACTCTAAAGACCTCATCCACAAGGTTCTCTAATAAACTGTCAATCTCGATCAGATTCTTTTTGTAAACCTCTCTTCTCTCCTGTTCTGATATCTGAGACTTGGCTGCTGAAACCTCCCGGCGGCGAATATTGCAGCCTTGCGACAGCTCTGAAGCAGCAGTGCCTGTGGATCCGAAGCCGGCAAAAAGTGATTTACTAACAAAGCTACCAAACCACCCCGTCGGGCGTGCAGATACTTCCTGCGCCTCCTCAGAGCTGTTGCCTCGTGGGCTGACATTTGCGTTGCTGACATTACTGGGATTCATAACAAAACTCGCCTCATGAACGCCGAACGTGGCCATAACAGAACAAAAATATTTCTATTTCAGACTGTAGGACCCGAATGCCGACGATAGGTTCCCTTGCAGACAACCCGGATAATGGTTACCTGAACAACTTCCAGCTCCAGACAAGCAGTGGCACATGTAAGAGGGCTGAAAATCCCCCAGGCAAAAAGCCCTGGGTAAACTTAGAAAACTGCTCGGCAATACCAGCCACCGGCAAAGCCGCCAACATAATCGTAATAGAGCGAGTTAATGTCGCAAACAAAGGTCATAGTTCATCTGCAATTTCACTGGAACGAGGCACACTGCAACCGCATGTCCGCAGATAGCCAACTGGTACGTATTACCCTTACTGAACTCCCAAGCATTTTTGCTGTCTGAAACTGGTACCTCAATAACAATCAACTATGAAATAAACAGTTAATTATGGATTCAAACACTCCTTGTTCTAATAACACCGGTCCAGCTTCCGGTACCGGGCATTATCAAAACAGTTGGCCAGAAACACCCGGACATTTACCAGACAACCTCTGCCGAGCCAACCAAGTGCTCACGCAGCAGCATCTTGACCGTCGCCAGAACCGCTGCCTTGAGAATCTGAGCCAGTTCTTCACTAGTCTTGACAGTGTTTCCGACGATGTGCGAAAAATCACCGCCATGTCGCCGGCACAAGTGCGTACCTTTTTGTCTCACGGCGACAGCTGGGTCGACGGGCAGATGCTCAATGCTCTCTTTGAAGCAATGCAAGGTCTTGAAAATCAGTTATTTCACTTGCGTGTGCTGAATATTCCCTTTGCTCTGGCTGCGCCTGAAACCAGCCGCGCTGATCCGGGAGTTACTTTCCAGCCAGAATCTTCGGACGATGAACTTTTTAAACTGCCCATAGACCTTTCACCCTCTCGCCCCCCCACCCCAGACGACTCCCCCGCCAGAGCACTCGATCTGAAGCCTGACAACAACACACCGAAAGCTTCTCCCGTATGTGAAGTCGTGCCGGTTGCCCGAGCCAGCCCACACACATGCCGAACCACCAGAAAACGGGGTGCCATAAACCGGGAACTGCAAATGCCCGAGAGCCTGAACCAAATACTGGACGACATAATCTCCTCTGGCACCAGGCAGCGCCAGCAATCCGGCTATCAGGAAGACCTCATCTCCTGCTACAGCAGGCTTAACGACTGTGCGACAGGTAAAGATATTGTTGAGCTGCTACACGCCGTTTTACTGTCAGAAAGTGAAGCAGAGGCATGCACCAATCTTTTCAAACTGCAACAGCGCATTGCAGGGAATGAGTCACCAATAACTGTTTACCAGCTGCGGGACTTGAAGATCTACCTGAGTTCACAGGTGTTCAATGGCAAGAAGGTTAATTTCACCCTGATGGATATGTATCATTATCTTAAACTGTCTGCCATGCAGGAATTTCTTGCCTACGTTCCTCCAGCCTTGGCTCAACTTGTCCGTTATTTGATTGAAACTACGCTGAATCTGCGTGACACAGAAAAGGTAGCACTGAAAAAAAGGTCTTTTCTGAAGGAGTTGCAACAGTCCAGTGATGGTCGGTTGGC
>JAQFVO010000444.1 GCA_027942505.1 Endozoicomonas sp.
TATATGAATGCTTGCGATGGTCTCGGCAAACACTATTACAACGGTGAGTTTGATATAAGTATCAGGATGAAGACTCCTGGCAATGTTACCGTCTTCAGGCTGATGCCTCACAGCGACGGCTTACAGTACATTGATTCGTCGAACAAGATACAGAAGTGGTCCATAGATAATTATTTTTTCGTTGATGATTTTATTGATCTGCAAAACAGCGGAGCAAAGATTGAAAGCCCTGGTGATTCACCGCTGACTATGCGCGTGGAGTATCGTGATGGAAAGCACTTTTTCACTGTTAAAACCCGCTCCGATTACAGCACATTCAAGAGTACTGACAACCATTGTGATATTCCCCCGGAGATTACAGGAAAGCCCCTGGGTGAGGCTAAGTGCTGTACTGACGGGGTGTATCAGCGTCAGGATGTGAAATATCTTTATATTGAGCCTCTCAGGCGGGGCTGGTTCCATGTCCGGTTTAATGTTGAGTTTTCTGACTACTCGGGAACCAGCGGAACAGGTTCACCCTTTACAGCTTTTAATATTGATGACGAAGAGGGCGTTATTTCACACGGTGCAATCGGTAACAATAATCGTGACAGTGAATTTGCACCATCTGGCTACCATGCCCAATTCGGAATTTCTGAGGCAAGCCAAAGTTCGGTGTTTATGCGTGTGAAAAACCCCAGGTTTGACCATGCCCGCAGACAAAACCCACAATGGCCAGACTGGGTTAAAACAATGCCCCAGCCACTTAATGGTGAGTGTCAATCAGTTCCACTTATTGCCAGCAACCTGATATCGCAGGTCAGTAAGAGCGAACTGCGTCGACGATTGGAGGATATATTAACTTTTGGGCCAAGGGACAACGACTACGACTCAACCAATGCAGCCTATAAGGCAGTTGTCACACATGTAAGAAAATTGCTAAAGGAAATGGGTGTGACAATCGCCGTACAAAAATTTTCTTACGGGGATGATCAGCGGGATTTTCGCAATCAATGGGATATGGATGCGGCAACGCCCAAAGGCCCCGAAGATAAAGACTGCAACCCGGTCAATAACAACAGTTGCAATCTGTGTGCCTTGATTCCCGGGAAAACCAGTAACTTCATTGTTGCCGGTGCACACCTGGATACCGTGAAAAACTCTCCCGGGGCCAATGACAACGGATCAAGTGTCGTGGCGTTATTTGAAGCGATTCGTATTTTCAAACAATCCAAGCTGGAATTGAACAACCCTGTTTTATTTTGCTTCTGGGGTAGTGAAGAGTTGTCAACAAGGGGGCATGACGGTATTGCCTTTGGGTCACGTTTTTTTTTACACAACAACGGTTATGAGAACGTTATCCGATCGCTGGTCAAAAGAGATCCTCGTCAGAGTCTGACCGGTAAACCAAACCTTCATTGTTATCTTAATCTGGAACTGGCCGGCACGAAAAACAGGATGTATGAGGAGTCTGTCACTATCGGGGACCCTCGCCAATACGCCGGGTCAAGTCCGGATGGAACCCGAAAACTGTCTGAATTATATGCTGAATTTCTTGATAGCAAGAACATAAATTATGCCTTTATTAAGCCAAGGCCCGACTGGACAGACGTCGGCCCGTTTTACCATGAAGATATACCTGCATT
>JAQFVO010000465.1 GCA_027942505.1 Endozoicomonas sp.
TGGTGGGTCGTGTAGGATTCGAACCTACGACCAATTGGTTAAAAGCCAACTGCTCTACCGACTGAGCTAACGACCCATTCTCAGAGACTAACACTCTGAAAGAAATTGGCTCCCCGAGCTGGACTCGAACCAGCGACCCAATGATTAACAGTCATTTGCTCTACCAACTGAGCTATCAGGGAACAGCAGCTGACAGAGAAATCCTGTCAGCAACCAACGGCAGCGAATAATAAAGTTATTCTGCCGAGAGTCAAGCGTTCCCCGATAAATTTTTTCTTCCAAACAGTAATAATCAGCCGGAGGGTAATCGCCACTGGCTTCTAAAGGGCGTCAGCACTCTCAGACAAGTACCTGGCAACACCGTCAGGCGACGCAGTCATTCCCTTATCACCCTTGCTCCAGCCGGCGGGACAGACATCACCGTGCTGTTCATGGAATTGCAGGGCATCAACCAGGCGCAGCAACTCGTCCATATTACGCCCAAGGGGTAAGTCATTGACGATTTGTGAGCGCACCAAGCCGTTTTTATCAATCAAAAACGCACCGCGAAACGCCACGCCACCTTCTGACTCCACATCATATGACTGACAGATGCCGTGCGTCATATCCGCCGCCAGAGTGTACCGTACAGGGCCGATGCCACCCTGATCCACCGGTGTGTTACGCCAGGCATTGTGAGTAAAATGAGAGTCAATGGACACGCCAACCACCTCAACATCGCGCTCCTTAAATGCGTCTATACGGTGATCCAGGGCAATCAGTTCCGAAGGGCAGACGAAGGTGAAATCCAGAGGGTAGAAAAACAACAGACCATATTTGCCGCGAATGGCTTCAGAGAAGGTAAAGGCATCCACAATGGAGCCATCACTCATCACCGCAGGTACAGTAAAATCCGGGGCTTTTTTGCCGACTAAAACGCCCATAACTATTTCTCCAATGGTTGAACTGCGAGAGCAATCATAGTCAAGGTGTCGAAGATCCGCCTATCGGATCAACAAGCTCCCGGTACTAAGTAGCTGGCCATATGGAATCACATATTTCTGGCTACTTGGGCAGGTGCTATGCGAGGCACAACGGAGGGAGC
>JAQFVO010000481.1 GCA_027942505.1 Endozoicomonas sp.
CTGGACGTTGTTGTTATGGACCTGGACAGCCGTGGCCGCATCAAGCTGAGTATCAAAGAAGTGGCTCGGATCCGCGAACAGCAGGCTGCTGCCGGCGAGTAAGGAACAGGACTTATTCCCGCCTGGGGATAAGTCGCTCTGGTATTGTCCTTGAATCGCTGCCATATTTCGTGGTGATCGAGCAAAAAGAGAAGCTCATCCAGAGACATGGCACTGAACCAAAACCAAAACCAAAAAAAGTGCCTTTCGGCGCTTTTTTTTCATCTGCAATTCGTCCAGGAAACGGCGTAAATGGTCAGAGCGGGTTGGATGACGCCGTTTTCTTAATGCCTTCGCCTCGATTTGACGGATACGCTCACGAGTAACATCAAACTGCCACAAAATAGTCGCAGTTTTTTTGAACTTTATTGGCAGAAAAAGGACAAATTTCCCGCGTGTGCCAGGTGGTAAAAATCAATTCGCCCTAAAGTGCAGCTGAGGATAACCCGGCAATGGGCAAAGCTGGCTTGAGTACTCGACCGGAGGATCAGGAATGGTATTAACCGGGGGCAAGCCCATTGGATATCGGAGACCGCTGTTAATTGGCGGATCGGTGGGTGGCATCGTGTCACCCATTGTGCTTTCAAGTTCAGAAAAAACGGCTGGTTTGAGCTTGGCACCCAGTTGTGGCTACATTGCTCTGGGCATTCTTGCAGGGGCTTTTTGCTGTGTTACCTCTGCTGTTATTCACAACAAACTCTGCATCAGTTCTCAGGAGAGTACCGACGATCAGATGCCCCGAGGGGGTATACCGTTAATTGCCGACAATCTGCATCTTCCCTCCACGCAAGCAATCACCCAGCAGCCAGGGGAGGAAAGGCATATGGTATACCCGCCAGGAACTGAATTTGATCCGCCACCACCGTATTCAGTCGTCGTACAGATGGAGGATAATTATCCGCCACCACCGTCGTATTCAGAAGTCATTGAACAGCGTGGCATCTAATCGTCAAGGCCCGTTACTTAACAATCGAGCGAAAGAGGCTGTCGCAAAAAGCGTTGAACCACAAAGACACGAAGGCACAAAAGAGGCCTTTTTTGTCTGCCGGGTGTAACAACCTTAATAGCTGGGATCGACATTGTGCAAACTTCTTTTCTTATCTTTATAAACGACAATTATTGGACATAGTGAAAGACTTGGCTCTGATTTTTTTATCCAGCAAAAAAAAGCGCCTTTCGGCGCTTTTTTTCTCTTATTCGTCCAGGAAACTGCGTAGATGGTCAGAACGGGTTGGATGACGCAGTTTTCTCAACGCCTTCGCCTCGATCTGACGGATACGCTCACGGGTAACGTCGAACTGCTTGCCTACCTCTTCCAGCGTGTGGTCGGTATTCATATCAATACCGAAACGCATTCTCAGCACCTTCGCTTCGCGGGCAGTCAGGCCGGCCAGTACCATGCGGGTAGACTCTTTCAGGCCTTCACCAGTAGCACGATCGATGGGAGACTGCATGGTAGCGTCTTCGATGAAGTCGCCAAGGTGGGAGTCTTCATCGTCACCAATGGGCGTCTCCATGGAGATTGGCTCTTTGGAGATCTTCAACAC
>JAQFVO010000520.1 GCA_027942505.1 Endozoicomonas sp.
CAGGGAGTATAACACTGCGAGCCGCGGTCATCCGTTCAGAAAAGCGATCACCAGTATCGTAAACCAGCAGGTGCTGATGGGTCTTGATCAGCACCGACAACCCTTGCCCCACATCCAGAACGGCGACTTCTGCCTGCCCTTCAGGGGTCACCGACTGACGCGGAAAGAGCAATGGCAACAGTAATGCCGGGGCTAAAGCGCGCAAGCGCAGTGACGCCGGGACAATCAGACACAGCATACCCAGCGCAGCCAGCACCAGGGCGAGCCAGGAGACGGATTGACGGGGCGGTATAAGCACCATCAAACCCGATATCCAGCGCAACCCCCACTGAAAGAGCGTTAACAGGTGATCCACCGCGTTGATGAGCAAGGCTCCCGACGCCGGCCAGACAAAATGCAACAATGCAGCTAATAACAGTGGTGGCGCCACCGCCAGACCCACAACAGGAATGGCGACCAGGTTGACCAGCACCGACAACGGCGATACCGACCGGCCATGAAACAGCAACAAAGGTGCCAGGAGCAAAAAAGCCAGCCACTGCGGTTTGACCATTTTGGCCAGCCAGCTGCGCCTGCCAAAACGGCCCACCATACCCAACAGCAGTGCCGCAACGGTGATAAACGAATACCAGAACCCGGCACTGGTGATAGCCAACGGATCAAACAACAGCACCAAGGCCAGGGCCAGCAACCAGAGAGACAGCACCCCGGGGCGCACCCCAAGCAACGGCGCCAGCAGTGCGGTAAAGGTCATCACCAGTGCCCGCTGAACCGGGATACCAAAACCGGCCAGGGCAGCGTAACCACCAGCCAGTACCATTGCCCCCGATGCCCTGACGACTGGCAAAGGCACCCGCCGCAGCGGCAGGGCACCAGCCCGGGCCAGCACAGTGGCCAGGACAAACCCCGTCCACGCCATCAAACCAATATGCAGGCCCGAGATGACCATCAAATGAGTGGTGCCGGTGTCGTTAAAAACCTGCCATTGCGCTTGAGTCAGGCCTGATTTATCCCCCAACAGCAGTGCCACTAATAACCCTTGATTGTTCTCAGAAGCCGTTTCGCCCAACCACCGCTTCAGGTGCTCACGCAGGCGGTGAACGCCAAGAAACCAGGGGGTATCCCCCGCAAGCTGCTGGCCAGCTTTAACGTAGCCGGTGGCAACGATACCCTGGCGTAACGCCCAGGCCTCAAAATCAACGGCACCGGGACTGGCGAACCCGTAGGGCCGGCGCAACTTTACCGTCAGCTGCCAGTACTGACCAACCTGTAACTGGGGAGCATCGCGCCAGCTCAGGCGGATCTTACCGGCAGGCAACCCAGAGCTGACCGCAAACTCAAACCGGCTCAGATCACCCGTGGTCAGGGGCAGATTGGCAATGTAACCACTGACATCCACATCACTGCCAGTCACACTGGCATCCAACCGCGTGGCAGCGAAGTGAACTGCCCACAGCGCACTGACCAGGGCACCAGACATTAGTGGCAACAACCAGCCCTTGCCAGAAAGACTGCGTCCACTCACCAGCAACCCGGCAGACGTCAGGGCCAGCGGCAGGCTGATGGCCACCAGCTGCCAAAGTGCACACGACCAGGATAACAGGACACACGCCAGGCTAAACAGAAACAGAGCCATTGCCGGTTTGATGGCGGTTTGCCTGGCAAAGCTCACGGGCAGCCCGGTGCCGTCGACATCACGAGGTGTGTGTACCACGCTATTACCCCCGTAGCCTTGACGCCTTTTTCGGTGCATAATCCGCCCAGCTTCCCTGACGCAGGCGCAGTCAGCCCTGACGCGAAAAAAACCAATCGGACAGGTTATGACCTAAAACAGGACGGCAATCGTATTTTTGAAAAATGGCCGCTCCCAGCCGATGAAAGACCATCAAGACTAGATGTAACTGTCCATTTTTTGTAGGCCGGAGTGCTCATTTGCCAATGCCACCTCCGGTGCCGACTGGCAACCGATCGTGAGATTCGCCAGAAGAATGAGCAGTTACGGTTCGATGAATTTTGAATCAACTGACTGGTGTCATCGTTCTGGAAACCCCGTACACAACGATTTCCCGTAAAATTGGCGACCTGTGCAGAGCATGAACTAGAGTCATAGCTCAGTATGGAATGAATTGATCAAACGACATCTGCAACGCCAGCAGTCATCGTCGCTGACAATAGTGGATCTATATGGCGAAAAAATTGCTTCAAAGGTATTTGCCGGCACCAACATCACTAAAGGAACATCGCCACCTGCGCTTCCTTGGCTCTGCCCTTGGCAACCCAAACCTCTGGCAACTGAATCGTCGCTCAGCTGCCGCTGCCTTTTTTATTGGCGTTTTTGTGGCATTTATTCCCATGCCGTTCCAGATGGTTCTGGCTGCCTGCCTGGCCATCACCTTTCGCTGCAACCTGCCACTGTCGGTGGCGCTGGTCTGGATCACCAACCCCGTGACCATGCCCGCCATATTCTATTTTACATACAAAATAGGCTGTTTTATCCTTCATACTCCGGTCAGCGATGCGTCCACTGATCTTACTGTGCAGGGCCTGGGTGCTGAGCTTGTCCGGGTTTGGAAGCCTCTTTACGTGGGGTCACTGGTATCAGGTCTGGTACTGGGTTTTATCAGCTATCTGCTGATCCGGGCGCTGTGGCGCTGGAACGTGATCAGTAACTGGCGCCAGAGAAACAAGCGTCGTTCCTGAGCCACCCCATTCAACCAACTGCTATTTATCGACACTCTCCAGAGAAAACACCATGCAGAGAAGTTTTCAAAAGCGCCAGCCGAAGCTGGAAGGTCGTGGCCCGCTTGAAGCTGTCAGCACCGATGGTCCTCACAGTGACTGGCTGGGAATGCCAGACTACTACGTTCATACCCTGACCGTATCGGGCCAGGACTTCAAATACCTGTCGGCAAGCAAGAACCTGGAAGTCAACGTGGGTGACACGGTGGTTTTCAGATACCAGGAAGTCGGCAAGACCGATGCGAAGGAAAAGCGCATCGACAAGCGTTCTCTCGGTCTCTACATTGACCCCAGCCAGTACCTCCAGGAAAACCCCTGAAGCGGCCACAAGCTGCTTTGCAGACTGACACATCCGCCCTCAAGGATGAGCCTGACCGCTCCCCCCTGCCCGTCAGGTGGTGAGGATGACGACCTGTGAAAAAGCTCACATCAATCAGGATGCCAGGTTTTCTACCACTGGCAACTATTGCATCTACTATTGAGGCTGATGCCAACTGCTATGGACAACACCAGCAAAACCTCATTTAATAACCGGAATCAGTCGGCAGGCAGACCAGCGTAGCCTTAACAACACTAACAGGTACAGACGGTTTGCCTTTTCTCAGCCAGCTATGGAGAAAACGGATGTCTGAACCGTCCACCGAATCGCTAAAACGCACTCCCCTGTACGATCTTCACCTGGCCCACGGTGCCAGAATGGTTCCCTTTGCCGGCTATCAAATGCCAGTCCAGTACCCTGCCGGCGTAAAAAACGAACACTTGCACACCCGTAGTCAGGCTGGGTTGTTCGATGTCTCCCATATGGGACAGCTGCTGCTGTCTGGCCCCGGTGCCGACGCCTTTCTGGAGACCTTGGTTACGGTTGATATTATCGACCTGCCCGTTGGCAAACAGCGCTACGCCCTGCTGACCAACGAAACCGGCGGCATTATCGACGACTTGATGGTCAGCCGCCATAACGATTTCCTCCACCTGGTGGTAAATGCTTCGCGCAAGGCACTGGACACAGAGCACATCCGGACCAGGATGCCCGCTGACGTCAGCCTGGAAACACTGGATAACCATGCTCTGATCGCCTTGCAGGGGCCGGAGTCAGCCGGAATTTTGCAGGCGATTATTCCGGACATTGCAGATATGGTGTTCATGGACTCCCGGGCGCTGACTATTGACGGCATTCCCTGCCTGATCAGTCGTTCGGGCTACACCGGGGAGGATGGTTTTGAAATCTCCATTCCCGAGGCCCATGCCAGGCAGATTACCGAGCGCCTGCTGGCTCATCCGCAAGTGGCTCTGATCGGGCTGGGAGCCAGAGACTCCCTCCGCCTGGAGTCGGGTCTTTGCCTTTACGGTCAGGATATCAATGAACAGACAACACCGGTTGAGGCAAGCCTTGGCTGGGCCATCAGTAAAAGCCGCCGCAGCGATGGGGTACGGGCCGGCAATTTCCCGGGTGCCGAGGTGATCCTGTCACAACTGGACAGCAAACAGACGACCACTCGTCGAGTAGGCCTGATGGGTAACAGCAAGGCGCCGGTTCGGGCCGGCACAGAACTGGTGGATGACCGTGGCCAGCCGGTTGGCCTCGTGACCTCTGGCACTTTCGGGCCTTCAGTCGCCGGGCCCATAGCCATGGCTCAGGTCAGCACGGAACACGCAGCCCTCGGCAGCGAGGTATTTGCCCTGGTTCGGGGCAAAAAGCTGCCCATGACCGTCAGCAAGATGCCCTTTGTTCCTCAACGCTACGCCCGTTAGAGCTGGCAAACCGGCCCCCTACCATCGCCGAGGTTGTTGCAAAAGACCAAGTCACTGTGCTGTCATTCCGTACTGGGATTGTACGGAACCCATCTGGCAGGGATAGCCATCTAGCCGGGCATTCACCTCCCTGTGAGATGGATCCTGTACAGTCCATGTACAGGATGACAGCGGAGTCTGTGGTCATTTCTTAATGGTCACGTCCTTACGCTCTTTTCAACATCCTTGAGGATGTGCGGTAAAAAATGGATCCACGAGGACATTTTGCGACACTCTTGTGAGGGCGTCGCAAAAAGCTCTGAAAAGAAGGGAACCACGAAGAAGAGCTTATCTTTACCTTTGTGCCCTTCGTGTTCTTCGTGGTTCAAGGCTTTTATGCTTTTTGCAAAACCTCTTATGCTGGGGTAATTGCACCGCACGAACATGGGCATGCACCACCATTGCATACCGCACAGTTTTGCATGTGCAGCTCTCCTGGCAAAGGTTCTGCTGCCTCATCCTCTGATTTTGCCAATGTTTCATCGCCGCTCGCCAAGCGAGACATAATATTACCCGGCACTGAACCGGCCGGCAGCGCGATAGACGACAACTGACATTCTATATCCTGACGTACAGCCATAACGACACCATGGACTGATGCCGGATTTTCTTTCAACGATGCAGCTACACCGTCGTTCGCATACGAAACAGGCGGCTGCGCAGCCATCAAATTAATCATAACCAACCTCAGTGGCAAACCGTCTTGCCCAAAATCTGCTAACAACAAGGGCTTTGACCACAGAAATATGGAAAGTTCAATGCATCCCGTTTTAGGGCGCTTCCCGTCGCCCGCAAAAGCTCAACCGTACGTGCTTTTACGGGCAGCAGGAAGCGGGCGGCGTTCTCTTAAAATTTATTACCCGACAAATCCTTAATACGCCGCCGAAATTCCGCGCTGATCAAATTCAGCCTTAATGGCATCAAGCTGTTCTTCTGATGGCGGCCGAACACTTTGCAACTCATATTGCTCCTTGAAGGCATCCCACTTGTGCACTCCAAGGCTGTGATAAGGCAGGATCTCCACCTTTTCCACGCAGCCCATCGCCTGCACCATATCAGCCAGCATCGCCGCATAGACTGGGTCCACAGTGTAACCTTCAACCACCACATAACGAATCCAGGTCGTCTTTTTCAACTCCTTCAGATAAGCAGCAAAATTGCGCGTGTATCGACCAGTAACGTAGGTCAATTTCTGGTGCATCTGCTCATCCGGATGCTTGATATCCAGCATGACCAAGTCAGTGAAAGACAGAAGCCGTTCAATATCCGGGGTAATCTGCTTGGCAAAACCATTAGTATCCAGACACGTGTGAATACCATGCTTTTTCAGCGCCTGAAAAAGATCGGCAACAAACTCTGCCTGCAAAATCGGCTCACCACCCGTAACGGTGACACCGCCGGTGAGAAAACTACGCACCTTGAGAATCTTGTCCAGAACCACTTCATGGCTGAGGAGCTCACCACCTTCCCGAAGATCCCAGGTATCCCGGTTATGGCAGTAACGACAGCGCATTTGACAGCCTTGCATGAACACCACGTAACGGATACCAGGTCCGTCCACAGTGCCAAATGAGTCCATAGAATGCACGCGACCAAGGGACATCATGACCCTCCTGTTAACCAGTTAATTCAACATCATCCGGTAAAAAACCATGGTCCATTACCAGTAAAGCAAACAATACGACAAAAAAAAGGCCAGTATTGCTGGCCTTATTGACTATCAAACGACAACTGTAGTTATAGCAAGTATTACAGTGAGCCAGTGAAAGTACGGGTAATAACGTCGCGCTGCTGCTCTGGCGTCAACGAGTTAAAGCGCACAGCATAACCAGATACGCGAATGGTCAGGGAAGGATATTTATCCGGATTTTCCACCGCATCTTCCAGCATCTCACGGTTCATGACGTTGACATTGAGATGCTGACCGCCTTCGCGACCCTGTTCGTTGTGGAAGTAACCATCCATCAGACCAACCAGATTCTTACGACGGCTATCCTCATCTTTACCAAGCGCTTTTGGCACGATAGAGAACGTGTAAGAAATACCATCCTTAGCGTAAGAGAATGGCAGTTTGGCAACAGAACTCAGAGAAGCAACAGCACCACTGGTGTCGCGCCCATGCATTGGGTTAGCACCCGGACCAAATGGCTGGCCTGCACGACGACCGTCTGGCGTAGTACCAGTCTTCTTACCGTATACCA
The DNA here is from genome assembly GCA_027942505.1 of Endozoicomonas sp. GTDB lineage: Bacteria > Pseudomonadota > Gammaproteobacteria > Pseudomonadales > Endozoicomonadaceae > Endozoicomonas. Next base: position 6,732 of record JAQFVO010000520.1, read on the forward strand.
CGTTGGAGGTAATGGTCAGCACAGACTGAGTTGGAATAGCGTCACGGTACATGCGATGTGTTGACACCTTCTTCATGAAAGTCTCAACCAGGTCACAGGCGATAGTGTCAACACGCTCTTCATTGTTACCAAATTTAGGGAAATCACCTTCGATTTCAAAGTCAATGGCAATGCCATCTTCGTCACGAATCGGCTTAACCCTGGCGTACTTGATCGCTGACAGAGAGTCGGCGGCAACAGACAGACCGGCAATACCGCAGGCCATGGTACGAATGACGTCACGATCGTGCAGCGCCATCAGACCCGCTTCATAGGAGTACTTGTCATGCATATAGTGAATGCTGTTCAGGGCAGCGACGTACTGAGTTGCCAGCCAATCCATCAAGGTATCAAAGCGGCTATAGACGTCGTCGTAATCCAGGTACTCAGAAGTAATCTTGTCGGTTTTCGGGCCGATCTGAATTTTCAGCTTCTCGTCAATACCGCCGTTGATGGCGTAGAGCAGCGTTTTACCCAGGTTGGCGCGGGCACCGAAGAACTGCATCTGCTTACCCACGACCATTGGTGACACGCAGCAGGCGATGGCATAATCGTCGCTGTTCATGTCCGGACGCATCAGGTCGTCGTTTTCGTACTGGATAGAGCTGGTGTCGATGGATACCTTGGCACAAAACTCTTTGAAGGCTTGCGGCAGCTGCTCAGACCACAGAACGGTAATGTTAGGTTCTGGTGAAGGTCCCATGGTGTACATGCTGTTGAGCAGACGGAAGGCGTTTCTGGTGACCAGTGTACGACCATCAAGACCCATACCGCCGATACACTCTGTCGCCCAGATTGGATCCCCGGAGAACAGCTGATCGTATTCAGGAGTACGCAGGAAACGAACCATGCGCAGCTTCATAACAAAGTGATCCATCATCTCCTGGGCGTCGGTTTCAGTAATCCTGCCGGCATCCAGGTCACGCTGAATATAGATATCCAGGAATGAGGTGGTACGACCAAGCGACATAGCCGCACCATTTTGTGACTTAACAGCGGCCAGGTAGCCGAAGTAAGTCCACTGTACCGCCTCGCGGGCAGTGGTAGCAGGACCACTGATGTCACAGCCGTACTTGGAGGCCATGTTCTTCATCTGCATCAGGGCACGGATCTGCTCCATAATTTCTTCACGCAGCTGAATGGTACGCTCAAGGTTTTCACCCTGCTCCAGCGCAGAATCCAGAGACTTGTGCTGTATTTTCTTGTCAGCAATCAGGCGATCAATACCGTACAAGGCAACACGACGATAGTCGCCAATAATACGACCACGACCATAAGAGTCTGGCAGACCAGTGATAACACCAGACTTGCGGCAGTCACGAATAGTGGATGTGTAAACGTCGAAAACACCCGCATTGTGAGTCTTGCGGTATTCAGTGAAAATCTTGTTTACCGTTTCATCCAGTTTGCGACCGTAAACCTCACAAGAGGTCTCCACCATACGAATACCACCGTAAGGCATGATGGCACGTTTGAGCGGTTTATCAGTTTGCAGACCAACGATGGTTTCGAGTTCTTTGTTGATGTAACCGGCTTCGTGGGAATCAATAGTAGCAGGAAGGTCGGTATCAAAGTCGAGAGGTGCGTGTGTACGGTTTTCTTCCTTGATGCCTTCCATAACGTCAGCCCACAGCCTGTCTGTGGCATCGGTAGAGCTGGCCAGGAAGGAACCGTCACCCTCATAAGGGGTGTAGTTCTTCTGGATAAAGTCCCGGACGTTGATATTATCTGCCCAGTCACCGGCAGTGAACCCTTCCCACGCTGCGGGCAGTTCTCTTGCGTTTACAGTCATACTAAGAGTCTCCTGATGAGATTTCTCTGGAAAAGCTGCTCTCGGGTCAGGCAGACTGCTGAGAAACTACTGGCTTGACCTGCATCAACACTTGACGCAGATCAATGTAAGCACAGCAACATTCCCGTATCGTTGCGAGCAATGGCAAAATAAACACGCATATCTGAGCAGGCAAAACGGCTGTCTTTAACGCAGCGCCCCGACAAAACACACTCTGACGACATCGTGCGCCATGCTTGTTGCTGACCGACCCGAAAAATAAGTAAAAATCACCCCGAAATTACCGCATATACAGCAATCCCACCATCAGTGCTAATACCTATTCACCATAAAAAGCAGTGAGACACGATACAACAGATATTAACCTTCAACAACACCTTTAACCTTATTAACGTCAGTTGACGTTAAAATACCTGACCGACAGAGCAATTACACAGCCGTCTTCAGCTTGTACAACAGATGAAAGCTGTCATTACCAGTGAGTCCGGACAGACAACAAGACTCAGTCAATACCAGGAATAAACCCCACACCACTCCTCGATAAGCACGCTGTGTTTAGTCGGCTCATGCACCATCATGTGCGCTTCAATTGTGCGCAATAATAATTATTAAACCCAAATTAGTTATTACCACTCGTCCAACATGCAAAAAAAGTATGAAACCCTTCAACCTGCTATTTGTATAAATGCTACTCTAAGATCCTAATAATCCTCATTCAGCTGCGCTGTTAGTAATAACTTACGACACATTAACTTTTTTACTTTTTAAAAAAGCGAGTGTGGGTTTTAGGTAGTGTTACCTATTCATGCCTAAATCAGGTTTGTCTAACATCGTTAGTTAAAATAAAGATGTTTTATCCATTGCCGGGAGAGGATGAACAGGAGTTAATTATGAGCAAATATATCTACACAACGATCTATGAGCAATTCACAGGATTGAAACCACCCGAACCAAAAGATCAAAAGCCAAGGCGTCGTCGTGGTTATGGTCACCCGTACCGTATGCGTCTGAATATGCAGGAGAACTCTTCTCAGGCCGGTGATGCCCGTTCTTCTGTTGACTCTGAGCAGGATGTATTTGACCATTCGCCCGTATCGGTTTTTCAGCCGTCGGTGAAAAAACAGTCCGTTCATCGCTTCACGTCGGGCAGTCAAACCTATCATGGCGGCAACAGCACCATTGTAGGTGGCCTGCCAGCCATGCACGAGGCTCGGCACGCCGGTGCTGAGCCCAAAGTGACTTACAAAAGGCGTCGTCATTTTGGACCTTCCAGCTATGGTTCCGGTTCTATTGATGCTTCCGACATTGTTGATAACACCGACTACTAATCAGTTAACCTTCACTTGCATCCCATCAGTCCAGGTTAAGTGCTGAGAGTTCACGATCGGCAAGGCGGTCAACTTTCCGGTTATGTGTGGCAGCGTCGTTTGCACTTACGGGGCGTGCAGCCCAGTTGTCGTGTGACACGCCTCAGACGGCTCTGCCATGAACATAACTGTCGTAATCTGGTATTTCCCGCAGGTGCGTGCTCGACAGTAACGAGGACGAGAAAATGTAGTCGGCGGAGCTTCGATTGCAGGCCACGGGAATGTTCCACACCGCGGCAATCCGCAGCAGTGCTTTTACATCAGGATCATGAGGCATAGGCTCGAACGGGTCCCAGAAGAACACCAGCAGGTCGAGCCGACATTCTGAGATCAGGGCACCAATCTGCTGATCTCCGCCCAGAGGGCCGCTGATAAGCTTAGTGATAGGCAGGCCCAGTTCCTTCTCCACCAGGGTGCCCGTAGTTCCGGTGCCAAACAGTTCGTGCTGCTGCAAACTCTCCCTGTGTACTTTACCCCAACGGACCAGCTCCTGTTTTTTGTTGTCATGGGCCACCAGCGCGATGCATTTGCGGGCAGAAACACTGTGCTCTTTGTAAATCATAAAAAAATCATCTCAACTGACAATATCCGTAGCGAATAATGACACTGGATAACAACAAATGCGATGATTTCTACGACAATCATTGCATATTGATGGAAGCTAACCGCCACCCAAGAACCCTGAACCACTTGTGCTTTTGCGGGAAGTGGGGAGCGGGACGCCCATCATGACAAATAACGAATCATCACCCCAGCCGCCACAGCAGAGCCAATAACGCCCGCAACATTGGGCCCCATCGCATGCATCAACAGATAGTTCTGTGCATTTGCCTCAAGGCCCAGCCTGTTGGAAACCCGGGCCGCCATTGGCACCGCTGAGACACCGGCGGAACCGATCAGCGGATTCACCTTACTGGACGACAGTCGATTCATTATTTTGGCCATCAGCACGCCACTGGCGGTACCAACGCAGAAAGCCAACACGCCCAGCATGAGGATACCAAGGGTTTCAGGCTGTAAAAACTTGGCAGCACTGAGCTTTGAGCCAACGGACAAACCAAGGAAAATGGTGGTGATATTAATGAGGGCATTCTGGGCCGTATCGGACAGACGCTCAACCACACCACACTCACGCATCAGGTTACCAAAACAGAACATACCCAGCAGAGGGGCGGCATCGGGCAACAACAGTGCTACCAGCACCAGCAACAACACCGGAAAGATAATCTTTTCCAGCTTGCTCACCGGGCGCAGCTGAGTCATAACAATGCTGCGTTCTTCAGCAGTGGTCAGTGCTCGCATAATCGGTGGCTGAATCAATGGTACCAGCGCCATATATGAGTACGCCGCCACAGCAATAGCACCAAGCAGGTGGGGTGCCAGCACACTGGAAACGTAGATCGCGGTTGGTCCGTCAGCACCGCCGATAATACCAATGGCAGCGGCATCGGCAAGAGAGAAGTCCATCAGTCCGGTGGCACCAAGCATTAAGGCACCAAACACCGTGGCAAAGATACCGAACTGAGCCGCAGCCCCCAGGAACAGGGTTTTCGGGTTGGCCAGCAGCGGACCAAAATCAGTCATCGCCCCAACCCCCATAAAGATCACCAGTGGCGCAACACCACTGGCAATGGCCACATGGTAGAACTGATAAAGGACACCGTTACTATACCCGGCATCCGCCACCATATTTTCGATCAGTGTGCGTGTGTAGGCACTGGCCTGACCGTACAGGTCGTACAGTTCCGCAGGAACCACCGAGCTGCTGCCCAGCAGCTTGGCAATGGTCTGCACCAGCACCGGGCTGGCCCCGTGCAGTGCCTGCTCAACGGCAGAAAAGGCCAACCCCGCCTGAGGGATATTGGCCAGAATCCCACCAAAGCCGATGGGCAACAACAGCAGTGGTTCAAACCGTTTGTCAATGGCCAGGTATAACAGGGCAAAACAGGCCAGAATCATTACCAGCTCACCGCCGGAGAGGTTATATAACCCAGACCCCTCCCAGAGCATTACAAGCTTTTCCATGGCACATTTTTCTCTACAGGAAGTCTCAGCCACAAGCGGTCAAGCCGCTCACCCAGGGCAAAGCACGACGGTGCGCTACTGATAACAGCAGCGCAACCTGTGCCCGGCTTATTTAAGCCAGGGCCAGCAGGGTATCCCCTACCGCCACACTGTCGCCTTCACGAACAGCGACGGACATTACCTGTCCAGACCGGGGAGCGCGAACTTCAGTCTCCATTTTCATGGCCTCCATAATCAACAGCACATCTCCTTCCTGGATTGCCTGGCCCGGCGCCACATTCACTTTCCAGATATTCCCCGCCAGTGGCGCCGGCATAGCTTCACCAGCGCTGGCCGGGGCTGCCGCGGGAACCACCTGGGTAATCTCACCACCTTGAGAAACTTCAACGGTGTAGGGATTGCCATTGACTTTGACGGTGTAGACAGCACTGTCCGCAGGCGTAACCGGGGCAGGTTGAGGCTTAACCTCGGGCTCAGTACCCGGCACCGGCTCAAACGCCGCTGGGTTGTTCCGGTTTTGCAGAAACTTCAGACCAACTTGCGGGAACAAAGCATACGTGAGCACATCGTCCACCATCTGTTCAGCCAGCGTAAGCCCCTTCTCTTGCGCCAGCTGAGCAAACTCATGGGTCAATTTATCAAATTCCGACTCCAGCAGATCCGCTGGTCGACAGCTGATTGCTTCTTTACCAGCCAGAACTTTTTCTTGCAGGCTTTTATTAAACGGTGCCGGTGCCGCACCATATTCGCCCTTGAGAATACCTTGAGTCTCTTTGGAGATGGTTTTATAACGCTCTCCGGTCAGCACGTTAAGAACAGCCTGAGTGCCAACAATCTGAGATGTGGGCGTAACCAGCGGAATAAAGCCCAAATCCTCACGTACCCTGGGAATCTCCAGCAGCACCTCATCAAATCGGTGGCTGGCGCCCTGCTCTTTGAGCTGACTCTCCATATTGGTCAACATGCCACCGGGCACTTGTGCGGTAAGAATCCTGGCATCGACACCACGCAACTGCCCTTCAAACTTGGCGTACTTCTTGCGCACAGCGCGAAAATAAGCGGCTATTTCTTCCAGTTTGTGTAAATCCAGACCGGTATCACGCTCACTGCCTTGTAACGCCGCCACAATCGCCTCGGTGGGTGAGTGTCCGTAGGTCATGGACATAGAAGAGATTGCCGTATCCACTCGATCAATGCCTGCCTCCACCGCCTTGAGCAGCGCCATGGATGAAAGACCGGACGTCGCATGACAGTGCAACTGAATTTCCAGGTCGGTCTCTTTCTTCAACCGCAAGACCAGCTCATAGACATCGTTTGGGGTGATGATGCCAGACATATCCTTGATGCACAGCGAGTCAGCGCCCTGATCCTCAATAGCCTTAGCCAGGGACACCCAGCTGTCCATGGTATGTACCGGACTGGTGGTGTATGAAAGCGTGCCCTGAGCGTGAGCACCCTGTTTTTTTACCGCCTTCATCGCCTGCATCAGATTGCGCGGATCATTCATGGCATCAAATACCCGGAACACATCCATGCCGTTTGCCACTGCCCGCTCGACAAACTTGTCAACCACGTCATCGGCATAATGGCGGTAGCCAAGCAGGTTCTGCCCGCGCAACAACATCTGCTGACGGGTGTTGGGCATGGCTTGTTTCAAAGCCCGCAGACGCTCCCACGGATCTTCGCCAAGAAAGCGAATGCAGGCATCAAAAGTGGCACCACCCCACGTCTCCAGCGACCAGAAACCAATCTGATCCAACTGCTGTGCAATTGGTAACATGTCGTCTATGCGCAACCGGGTGGCAAACAACGACTGATGTGCATCGCGCAGCACTACATCAGTAATACCGAGCGGTTTCTGTGTCGCTTTTGGTATTTGTAGCTCAGACATAACCCTTTTGGCTCCCCCAATTACTGGCATTTGGCTGATTGGCTTGTTCTTGTTCTGTGCATCTGAATTGCGCCACTGATGGCGGCAATCAACTCTTCCTGGTCACAGGCGGGCGAACTGCACCCGGCCGGGTCTGATCCCGAGGTGGAAATCGTCTGAGGGTAAAAGCGGTTGACGATGGTTGACATGGCCGTGGTAGCCAGCACCAATATAGCCAGAAACAGAAATACAAAGCCCATGCCAAAGAGCATCAGGCTCAAGCCGTCTGCTATCAATTCTGTTGCAATCATCAACTCATCCTCTGCTTACACAGGCTGGTATTTTATACAACGTTATTATTTGGCTGCCCGACTGTGCAGGCCGGGGCAAATCCATACGATTCGCAGCATTCTTTTTGCGGAAGACTACCTGACTTTACGAAAAATACACCGACTTAAATCAATGAACGTGAGGCAAAACTGAAAAACGACGTCCTCCCCGCATCAGATATCAAGACCGGGATTGCAGGGAAGACCACTAACCTGTGCCTTGATCAAAGCCCAGCTGCATCAGAAAGCCACCTGACGGGTAACCACCTTATCCGGGCCGCATGCGGCCGACCGCAACGCCTAATCAGAAGTGCATGACTGAGGCGCTTTATCATAGTTCCCCATGACCAATTCAACACGAGAATTTTACTGTTTTGCTGTTGTTGCGCTGGCAAGATCTGACTCCAGCACAGCAAGAATCGGCTCAGCCTCGCGCACAGCACGAACTCGCTCAAACAGATTCTGTGCCTGCGGATAAGCCTTGCGCAGATAATTGAGCCACTGTTTAATGCGTGACGGCAGGTACTGCCACTTGCCATTTATACGATCACGGTCACTTAACTGCCGGATCAGCTGCAACACCCCATGCCAGTGCATAGGGCTGACTGCTTCACGAATCATGGTAGTGATGTTCGGGGTGACCAGCGACGGGCGGCCAACCATTAAGTCAGAGCAGCCAGACTCTGCACGACAGCGTCTGGCATCATCGTGATTCCAGATTTCACCATTGGCAATAACCGGAATACGCAGGTTCTCACGGATTTTGCCAATGTACTCCCAGTGCGCCGGCGGCCGATAGCCCTCGGCCCTGGTGCGGGCATGCACGGCCAGCTCGGCAGCACCGGCCTGTTCGATGGCGCGGGCATTGTCCAGAAACAGCGATTTATCCTCGTAACCCAGCCGAATTTTTGCCGTCACCGGCACCTCGGGCGGCAGCGCATCTCGAACCGCCTTGACAATGGTGTACAGCTGATCGGGCTCACGCAGCAAAATGGCTCCACCGCGATTTTTATTGACCGTCTTGGACGGACAGCCAAAGTTAATATCGATGCCCGGTGAGCCGAGCTTCACTGCCCGTTGTGCGTTGCGTGCCATATACTCCGGATGGCTGCCCAGCAACTGCAGGCGAACGGGTGTCCCGTTAGTGGTTTTCGCTCCCTGCAACAACTCCGGACAGGTCCGGTAAAACACACGGTTGGGCAGCAGCGTATCGGTCACCCGGACAAATTCGGTGACGCACAGGTCAAAGCTGTTGATGCCGGTGAGCAGATCTCGCATATCGTGATCCATCACGCCTTCCATCGGCGCCAGTATCAAGCGCATGGTACGCCTCTTTAGCAGACAAAAGGCGGGATTCTACCGCTTCGCGGGTGGCTGATGAAATAGTCACTTTACCCAACAGGCACCGCTCATATCCGGGCTGGCTTTTTTTCTGTATATTCTCTCACGCCAGGCATTGTTACCGTTTTCCCACTGATTGTTAACTACCGTGACTGACCATTTATCATCAACCGAGCGGGCCCAAATCCAATGGGATAACGGCCTGCCCATTGCCACCCGCTTCAACGATGTGTACTACTCGCGGGCTTCAGGCATGGCAGAAACCCGCCATGTGTTTCTCCAGCACAATCATCTGCCCGAACGATTTGGCCAGCTGGCCTGCGGTGCCACCTTTACCGTGGGGGAGACTGGTTTTGGTACTGGTCTGAACTTCCTGTGCACCTGGCAGTTATTTCTGGAACAAGCATCGTCTGGTTGTACATTGCATTTCATCAGTACTGAGAAATACCCGCTTAAACCCAATGATCTGGGCAAAGCGTTGAGCGTCTTTGATGAACTTGCCCCCCTCGCCAACCAGTTGATTGCCGCCTATCAACCGGACACAGATAATCTTCAGATGGAATTCAGCGACAGTGGCCGGTGCATAAAATTGACCGTACTGCTTGGCGATGTACTCGATACCCTGCCCAGTCTTGATGAGTCCATCGACGCCTGGTTTCTTGATGGCTTTGCCCCGGCAAAGAATCCCGAGATGTGGCAACCCGCGCTATTTAGCGCGATCCGGGACAAAAGCCACGACCAGACCACCTATGCCACGTTCACTGCCGCCCGGCTGGTGCGTGACGCCCTCGCTGCGGCTGGCTTCAGTGTGGACAAACATCCTGGCTTTGGCCGCAAGCGCGATATGATTGCCGGCCGGCGAATCCCTCCTGCCGGACTGGCCAAGACTGGCAAGCCCTGGTTTGGCCCGGCCACACACCACAACCCGGAAAAAACGGCCATCGTCGTTGGTGGTGGTCTGGCCGGTTGCAGTTCAGCCTATGCCCTGGCGCGCCGTGGTTGGCAGGTTACTCTGCTCGAGCAGCACGACGCCCTGGCCAGAGAAGCCTCGGGCAACCCACAGGGTGTCCTTTACGCCAAGCTGTCACCAGACAACACGCCACTTAGCCAGTTTATTCTGCACGGCTACCAGTACACACTGGCGATACTGGCGACGCTTGCCAAAGAGCAGCCGGAACTGTGGCAGGCATGCGGCGTCATTCAGCTGGCCATTGATGCACAGACGCAGCAGCGTTACCAGGCTCTTGACGCCCAGCATCCTGACACTCTTTTGCAATACCTTGATCAACAGCAGCTATCTCGTATTGCCGGGCTGACCGTTGATTACCCGGGCCTCCTTTTTCCGCAAGCTGGCTGGGTACAGCCGCCATTATTGTGCCGGGCACTGGCGGGTCAGGCCGGTATTCGAATAGTGACCAACGCCACAGTAAACGACATAAGCCATTTAAATCCGGGCTGGTTGATCAAAACAAGTCAGGGTGAACTGGAGAGTAAAACCCTGATCATTACCCAGGGCATTGCCAGCCAGCAGTTCTCATATCTTGATCACCTGCCATTGAAAACCATTCGCGGCCAGATTACGCAAGTACAGGCAACCACCAGGAGCCAGCATCTGACCGCCTGCGTCAATGGTGAAGGGTATATAGCCCCGGCCATGGCGGGCTTTCATACTCTGGGAGCCACATTTGATATCAATGACACGGGGATGGACATCCGCACCAGTGACCACGATAAAAACCTGGCCATGCAGGCGCGCTATTTTCCAGCCATGTACCGGGCACTCGGTGCTGATCAGGCAGTAATTACTGGCGGCAGAACCGGCTTTCGCTGTACTACGCCAGACTATCTGCCTGTAGTAGGCCCGATTGTCGACCGTCAGCACTTTCTGGAAAGTTATGCGCCACTGAGAAAAAATCGCAAGCAGCCCATTGCAGTGCAGCCCGACTATCTGGAAGGATTGTATGTCAGCGCCGGGCATGGCTCCCGCGGGTTAATCTCCTGTCCTGTTGCCGGAGACATTCTGGCGGCCATGATCAATGGCGACACTATTGAGCTACCCACGCCGTTGCTGGAAGCAATCCACCCGTCCCGTTTCCTGATCCGGAACCTAATCCGCAACAAAAAATAAGTACAATCCGCATAAAAACAAGTAACGACACGCAATGAGAAATCAGCAAAGGCTGTCTACTTTAAATCACCGTAAGTGAGGCGTTACGCCCGCTTATACAGCTTCTGTTTCAGCCGAACTGCGTCCGGGTAATCAAGCCTCTTTTCTGATTACCCGTTTTTTTTGCGCCTGGCCCGGCTTCGGAACAACAAGACATGCACCAGTCCCCCGCAGCCCGCAATAGCCACCCGGATTCTTGCCCAGGTACTGCTGATGGTACGATTCAGCGTAATAAAAAGGCGGTGCAGGGCCAATCTCAGTGGTGATCTCAGGGTAGCCCTGTTGCTGCAATGCCTCGGCAAAGGCTGCCCTGGTCACGAGCGCCTGTTCTAACTGATCATCGGTTGTCGTATATATTGCCGAGCGGTACTGAGTGCCAATGTCATTACCCTGCCGCATGCCCTGGGTAGGATCGTGTGATTGCCAAAACTGAGCCAACAGCTCATGCAGAGTAATTTTTTCCGGATCGTAAACCACCAGCACTATTTCGGCATGGCCAGTGCGACCAGTGCAGACCTCTTCGTAGGTGGGGTTGGGCGTATGCCCCCCGGCATACCCGACAGCGGTTACATAAACACCCGGCAATTGCCAGAACAGTCGCTCAGCACCCCAAAAACAGCCAAGGCCCAGGTAGATAGTTGCCAGGTGATCGGGGAACGGTGGTTTCAGGGGATGACCATTAACCCAATGTGCGGCCGGTTCGGTCCTGCCGGGCAGTGCTTCTGCTAAAGGAGGGAGTGACTGTGAATGCAAATATCCCATGACCATAACCTCGCAATGGTTACTCGATGCCAGTCAGGCACTATTTTGCGTTATGGCACCTTCAGCACTGCCGGTCAAGTCAAGGCTACGCAGCCAGACAGTGTCAGGCCGTACCTGTAGGCCTCGTGCGCAGCAGGGAGATTCATGGAACTATGCGGCAAGAGTTGAAAATACTGACTATCTTGTTCTGAGGTTGGCTCAGGGGATGAGTTATAAAAATGGGGTTCGCCTGTCCTGAGCCTGTAAATTCTGTTTGTATCAGGTTATCCGGAGGTTTGAAGTGGTCAGAATTGTTCAGTCGTGCCTTGCTGTTATGGTTGCCGTTTTCGTGTTTGCCCAGCCCTGCCAGGCACAGGGTGAAGCGGAGAACTCCAACCCGGGGTTCGCCGCCCCGGCAGAAACAACGTCTCCCGATGCGTCCCTGTCCCAGGTTGATAAAGAGGCGCTGCAAGACAGGGTCATGGAGATGGTTCAGGCTCTGAATAATTTTGATTACGACCGGTTCAGTCGATTTTTTTCTGAAGACTCACTGAAGCTCCTGAAGCATGGGGTCCAGGGTTACAGCAACAGCTGTCTGTTTGAGCTGGTCTTTCCCGAGGGTCACACCAACGCGGGTGAGCTGTCTGCCCAGCAGTATTTTATTCGCATTGTGGCCAAATCCAGGTTCAATGTGGGTATTTCACGACCCTATGACACCCGCACTCCCACGAGGTTTAGCATCCGGGCTGATGACGGCAACATCGCCACTGTACTGGCTACCTTTCCTGATGCTAGCTCCGGCCATCAAAGCCGCAGTGAGGCTTTTACCTTTAAAAAGACCGATAATCAGTGGCTCGGTGAAGCACCTGACTTTATCCTGAGCGACTTCAAATACGGTCTGCTGCGAAACTTCGTCGTCAGCGAGCGGCGGTTTTATCCACTTTATCCATTGACAGACACTTTCAGAATCATGTTCAAGACGTGGCCGCTACTGGACTATTAACCCCGGGCATCAAAGTTTCGAGCTTAGAGATCTGCTAAACCAGCTGTCATATTTGCGATGATGCGGTTCTCTGACTCGGTTCCCGCCTTCGAGGGTGTCGCAAAAAGCCTTGAACCACAAAGACACCAAGGCACAAAGGAAGCCTTATTCGTCTGCCGGGCGTAGCCTGAGCAGGCCCGAAAAAAACTTTGTGTCTCCGTAATGGGATGGTTCGCCCCACCTAAACGGCTTCGATGAGCCAAACTGGTATTACACCAGAAACTAAAACGGT
>JAQFVO010000655.1 GCA_027942505.1 Endozoicomonas sp.
GCACACGATGTCGCAAAAAACCTGGCTGGATTATTACAGTACCGCCATGTCGGCCAGACCCTTAACCTGACGGAACATCGGGTGCAGCTTGACAATCAAGTCGCCAGCGAAGGTCTTGTAGCGGGTCACGTTGACGCCGTAGGTGCCATCGACCTGCTCGACCTGCCAGCGGTCCTTGGCCCACTGCTGCAAGTGCTGGGCGACGGTCGGGCCAACAAAGCACATTTTCTCGGTGGAGCCGTAAGCGAACACGGTGTCCATCAGGTGCTTGTCGAACTCTTCCTCAGTGATCGTGTTGGCCGTGCCAGCGGCGTCGATGACCGTGGAGATTTGGGTTAACAGGCCGCCAGTGTAACGGGTTGGCTGGGCGGAGTTGGGGTTCTCGATATGGCGCTTGCCGAACAGGAACGCCCGCTCGATGTCGGACATGTGCATTTTCAGCGCTTTCATTTGCACTTCGTCTTCCTTGTCACCGGTTCTCAGGCTGGTTGCCTTGAGGGTGTTGGTGACGGTGTAGCTGGTGCGGAAGATTTGGCAGTAGTTGAACGTTACGTCCGCGTCGAACGACACGGCTTCCGGGCTGTTGTCGCCTTCTTTGGCGGCGTAACCGGCAATAACCAGCTCGTCGTTGTCGGTGATCGAAAGAGCGGTGCCGCCGATGTTACGCTTGACGGTTATTTCGCCAGAAGAGCTGTTGCCCATTGCCGTGGCCTGCATGACTTCGCCGGTATTGGCATTGACGATAATCGAGTTCTCGACCACGAAACCGACGGCAGGAATGGCGTCGACTTTTAACACAGTACTGTTCTGGTCATAGCCAGCCGCGTTGTCGATCAAAAACGTCCGGTCGGGCAGCTCGTCGACAAAGTTACGGTACTCCGGGTCGTCGGTGGACTCGGAGCCGGTCATGGCCAAAAGAGCATTAAACGGCGCGGTGCCGTTGGGTTCGAGCATGGTGAACAGCTCGCGGTAGTTGCGTGGGCGATGGTGCTCGTCGAATTGACCCGTGCCCCGCAATCCCTGGATACCTGCGGTCATGTCAGTTTCCTTTTTTTTCTCTGATAATCTGGTCAACAGAGAATGGAATGGATTGTCGTTAGTGTTCGTCGAGTCGATGTGCTGTGGTGGGATAACCATCACCCTGGCAGGAACTCGTCACATCGCTGAGATTGGCCGTAGCGAATACGATGTTCAGGGTAATGGTAAGCAGGATCGGTGTGCCGTTTCGTCCCTGTTGGCAGTGTGCACCGTACCGGCGTTGTCGACGTGCGGTGACTGGGATAACGTGACCAGCACTCGGGAAACCAGTGTTCGTAATTCAGACATTTCGTTGTCCATGGATGCCAACAGATTCAGGATTTGCGCGTTCTCTTCCTCGGTGCGGCTGGCTGGCGTGGACAGACGATCAGGTAGGCAAGGCTCGGCGGTCAAGTCAAGAAAGCCCGATGCCTGGGGAGTGAATGGCCCCTGTTGTCGACGAATCTCGTTGTTCAGTGAAGCAAGGGCACCGAGAATCTGGAACTGGCCTTGCTCAAGGCTGGCCAGAGATGAACGGCAATCGCGCAGAGAACCCAACAGTTTCCCGGCCAGTTTGCCGACTCTTGCTGACCGGGCTTGCCGATCCTTGCGCTGGTCTTTTTCGTCCGCTGCCCGTTTTGCCAACACATCGTCCAGATACTCGGTAAACATCGCGCTTGCCCTTGGTGCTGTAGGGGTTAGAAAAATTGTGCGCTGAAGGGTAAGA
>JAQFVO010000785.1 GCA_027942505.1 Endozoicomonas sp.
AACTCAGCAGTGAAATGACTTATCGCCGATGGTAGTGTGGGGTCTCCCCATGTGAGAGTAGGACATCGCCAGGCACCTTTTAGAAAACCCCGATAGAGCAGTCTGTCGGGGTTTTTGCTGTGGATGGCAAAAAGTTGACCCATGCAGACGAATTGTTGGGGATAACAGACAGGTCAATAAAATACCAGAGACGCTTATTTGGTGTGATCGCATTAGGTGTTGATATTTATCTTCTTGACTAAGTAGTCATGCTTTTCATGACATCAAATAATAAACGACATCTAAAACATATTAGAAACCGTTCTGCCAGCTTCATGATTTAATATGTGAAAACACCCAGTTTCTTGTGTATGTTTCGCCATAGCAGGTAGTGCTTAGCTGCTGTTGGCAGGTTAGCCTTGCCACGTCAGACGGCTCGGTGAAACCTGCCCTTGTCTTTGAAATGCTCAGGCCAGGAGGGTCCGGGAATAGTGCTCGTAGCGAGGATTACGAGGAATTGAGCATAAAAATTCCTGCTTCTGAGGAGAATAGCTGGGCTATTTGATGAAGAAGCAGGAATTTTTAGATCAATTTATCGTAACCGCAGTAGGGCAGTCTATTCTCGAACAGCCTCTTGGTATCGTGCCTTTTCCATTACTTTAATTCCTCGGGGCTTAGGCAGTCTTTAGAGCCAGGCTCGGTGTTGAAGGGGGTGAATCATGAGTAACCGGCAAACAATGAATACGGACAGTGCACCCAAAGCTATTGGTGTCTATTCTCAGGCGGTGAAATCAGGAACAACGGTTTATATTTCCGGTCAGATTCCACTGGTTCCTGAAACTATGGAGCTATTGCAGGGCAGTTTTAAAGAGCAAACACGCCGTTGTTTCGAAAACTTGAAAGCTATCGCCGTTGCCTCCGGAGGATCACTGGATGATGCGGCCAAAATAACCGTTTTTTTAACTGATATAACTAACTACGATCAGGTCGATGAGGTGATGGCAGATTTCTTTAAACGACCTTACCCGGCCCGTGCCGTGCTTGGTGTGAAAGAACTGCCCAAAAGTGTGCCGGTAGAAGTTGAGGCGATTCTGGAATTGAAATAAACCGGATATTGCTAATCAGCTTTTCATAATTGTCGTGTAATTTTTGGCTGGTGCGAATTCGGCTCGGTCAGCTTTATTCTTTGGCAGCTTTCATTAAGATCTGCTGACTCAGCGTTAGCGTTTGCGTGAGGTTTGGGAGCTTTTGTTGAGCTGCCAGGTTGCAGCGTAAAACGCTGACAGTGGGCGCAGTCTGCATAGAACTGGCAATGGCTTTGCCATTCGAGGGCTTGTGGATGTTTCTGATTCAACTCGCTCTGCGTCAGTTCTTTATCGCCCTTACTCAAAGCTATGGTTTTTATCTCCGTGAGATCGTGGACTGACCGGCCAAAGGAGGAGTGTGTGGTTGGGGCAGTTTGGATATTTTCCCGGGGAGGTGTCCCGGTTAGCATTAGGTCGCTGGGCAACGATGGGAAGGTCGTACTCATAAAAAACTCACTACTAATATCTGAAATTGTCAGACGATTAGAAAGTTTTTAGTGCAGATAGTTCCAATAAACTCATGCAGTGGGGTAGGCTGTCTTTGTTTTCCTCACCGTCTGTCTCACTACAGCCTGTCGATAACTGTGTGGGTTATATCTTGATAACCCATAAATAACGGCAAAATAAAAGCATATTTCACCATTATGCTGCTGTGGATGTTCTGGCATTGCCCGCCGGACAAGTTGGGTGTGAATGTTTACTTTATCTGCTGCAACAGACTGGTGTAGCCGGACTGATAATCTGGATAAAAGAATGTGTAGCCTGCCTCAATGATTCTCTGGTTGGAGCATCTTCGGTTGCCTCTCATGGGGGGCGGATAGTTAACGTTGTCCAGAGAGACATTCAGTTTTTGGCCCAACCATTGCAGCACGTCAAATGTTGCCGTCGGCTCACAGTCAACGCCAAGGTAGAGGCTGTCGACAGGTAGTTGATCTATGTCCCGGCGAATAAGGTGGGCGATTATGCCAGCGCAGTCTTTTTGATGAATACGATTACTGAATACCACGGGCTCTTTGGGGCAACCCTCCCCCCTTAAAACCCGGTCAGTCAACCAATGACGACCTGGCCCGTAGATCCCAGCAAAACGGATGGCAGTGCCGGGAAATGGTGATCGTTGCAACAGATCCTCTGCGGCCAGTATGATCCGGCCATTAAATCTGGTTGGCTCAGTGGTCGATGTTTCATCAACCCATTCGCCATTGCCTTGATGAAATGTGCTGGTACTGGAAGTAAAAAAGACACGCCGAGGGGGCTGTTTTTGTGCGGACAGGCGGTGTAAAACATTGTTCAGACCGAGAATATAAGCATGCTGATATTGCTCCTCTGAACTGCCATCCGTTGCTGCCGCGTAGATCACATAATCGAACTGTTCCGGCCATTCCCCAAGGTCTTGATATTGAAAAAGATCCCCAGCTATTGGGTTAACGCCGTCTGGCAGTGCGGCGATATTGCGCCGCAGCCCCCAAACTGAAAAACAGTTCATGGCAATCAACTGTCGTGCCAGCTCACAGCCCACATAACCACAGCCAGCAATCAATACATTGAGCTTATTCATAGCTATCGCCTATTGCATGGTATAACCTTTCAAAAAAACGTAATGGCAACTGCGCAGTTTATGACTGTAAGTATTGATAGTGGGTAGCTCATTCCCGCCAGTTTTCACTACGTTTGTTAGCTCGCTCTCTTGTTCAGGCCACTGAAATCGCTATGACACTGACAGAACTTCGTTACATTGTCACCCTTGCTCAAGAGCAACATTTTGGCCGAGCCGCCAGCAAGTGTTCTGTCAGCCAGCCAACGTTGAGTGTAGGGGTTAAAAAACTTGAAGACGAGTTGGGTGTGGCGCTGTTTGAAAGAACGCGCAATGCCGTGCGAGTTACTCCCCAGGGTGAGTTAATTATCAGTCAGGCGCAAAAGGTTCTGGAAGAAGCTTTAACGATAAAACAGCTGGCTAAGGCTGCCCACGATCAGCTCAGCAGTTCATTGAGAGTCGGTGCAATTTACACTGTTGGGCCTTATTTGTTTCCACACCTGGTTCCACAGCTGGCTAAACGTGCTGCCAATATGCCACTTTACATCGAGGAGAACTTCACTGCTGTCTTACGCAGAAAGCTGCGTATGGGTGAGTTGGATGCCATCATTATTGCTCTGCCTTTCAATGAGCCAGATGTGCTGACCACCCCTTTGTACGACGAGTCGTTCAGGGTACTGTTACCCTGCGGCCACCATCTGGAACAGCAGGCTGAGATTGATCCGGCCGATCTGGTGCAGGAACATCTGCTTCTCCTGGGAGAGGGACACTGCTTTCGTGACCAGTTGCTGGAAGCTTGCCCGATACTGGTCAACAAAAAAGAGGGAGCAACCGATATTGACGGGGGTGGTATTGAAGCAACGTCACTGGAAACCATCCGCCACATGGTTGCTTCGGGTATGGGGGTCAGTGTTCTGCCGCAGTCGGCCGTTGTTGACCATCACTACGCACCCAATCTACTCAGTACCCGACCCTTTCGTAAGCCAGTACCAGGCAGGACAGTGGCGTTAGCCTGGCGAGCGAGCTTCCCAAGACCCAAGGCCATCGATGCGCTCATCGATGCCTTATTACAGTGCTCCGTTGGGTAAGTGGATCAGATGGCGGCAAGTATGGATAAATCATTGAATAACATTCCGGTAACGACGCTCAAAGGTGTGGGAGACGCCCTGGCAGGCAAACTGGCCAAAATCGATATCCACAGTATTCAGGACCTGTTATTTCACCTGCCCCTGCGTTACCAGGACAGAACCCGGATTACGCCGATTAACACGTTACAGCCCAACAGCGACGTAGTGGTACAAGGAAAAGTTCTTGCTGCAGAGGTGGTTATGGGCCGGCGCCGCAGTCTCCTTTGTCGAATTAGTGATGGCTCAGGCACCATTAATCTCCGGTTTTTCCATTTCACTGCGGCACAGAAAAGTAATCTGCGCCCCGGGGCGGAGATACGCTGTTTTGGTGAACCACGTCGGGGGGCTACCGGGCTGGAGATCTACCACCCGGAATATCGAGTAATCAAGGCTGATATGCCTGCCGACATTCAAGAGACACTGACACCCGTTTACCCGGCAACGGCAGGCCTGACTCAGCAGCGCATCCGTAGCCTGTGTGAACAGGCATTGCAACTGCTCGATGATGACAGCTCATTACAGGAGCTTCTGCCCGAGGGGATTCGTGAGAAGTATCAACTCAGTTCACTGGTGGCCGCAGTACGTCTGCTCCATCAACCACCGCCTGGTGAGTCCATGCTTTTGCTCAGTGAGGGAGGCCATCCTGCCCAGCAGCGTCTGGCATTTGAAGAGTTACTGGCGCACAACCTGAGCTTGCAGCAGCTGAGAAAGAGGGTGCAATCGATAGGCGGTTTTGCCATGCCACCGACCAATCAGCTGACGAAAAAACTGCTGGCCCAGCTGCCTTTCTCGCTGACCGCTGCCCAACAACGGGTCGTGGCGCACGTCAGTCAGGATATGGCTGCCAGAGTCCCCATGTTGCGCCTGGTGCAGGGTGATGTTGGTTCAGGAAAAACGGTAGTAGCAGCACTGGCGGCGTTGCAGGCGGTAGAAAATGATTATCAGGCAGCCGTCATGGCACCCACCGAAATTCTGGCTGAGCAACATCAGTTAAACTTTGCCAACTGGCTTAAACCTTTGGGTATTTCCATGGTGTTTTTGTCCGGCAAAACCCAGGGAAAAAAGCGACAGGAAGTATTGGAAAAAATTGCTTCCGGTGAAGCTATGGTGGTGGTGGGCACGCACGCCTTGTTTCAGGATGAGGTGGTTTTTCATCGGCTGGGGATGGCGGTCATCGATGAGCAGCACCGCTTTGGTGTCCATCAGCGCATGGCATTACGAAAAAAGGGTGAGAAAAACGGCGGCCTGCCACACCAGTTAATTATGACTGCAACACCCATTCCCAGAACACTGGCCATGAGCGCTTATGCTGATCTGGATGTTTCTGTTATTGATGAGTTGCCGCCCGGGCGCACTCCCATTAACACCGTGGTGATTGGTGATGACCGGCGGGAAGAAGTTATAAAACGTCTGAAAAATGCCTGCCTTGACAGTCGTCAGGCCTACTGGGTGTGTACCTTGATCGAAGAGTCGGAGGCATTGCAGTGTCAAGCTGCTGAAGTAACGGCAGAACAGTTGCGGGAAACACTACCAGAGTTGTCTATTGGCCTGGTACACGGGCGGATGAAAGCCAATGAAAAAGCCGAGGTTATGCAGGCTTTCAAAGATGGTCATCTGCATTTGCTAGTGGCAACAACCGTAATTGAGGTGGGCGTTGATGTCCCCAATGCCAGTCTGATGATTATTGAAAATCCTGAACGTCTCGGCCTGGCCCAGTTACACCAGTTGCGTGGTCGGGTTGGACGGGGAAAAATAGCTAGCCACTGTCTTTTGATGTATCACGCCCCCTTGTCACAGCAAAGCAGAGAACGCCTGCAAGTGATGAGAGATTCCAGCGACGGATTTGTGATTGCTGAAAAAGATTTGCAATTAAGAGGCCCGGGAGAAGTCCTGGGTACCCGGCAAACAGGACTAACACAATTCAGGGTTGCTGATTTGGAGCGGGATAGTAACTTGCTGATGGCTGTGCGCAGTGCTGCAGAGGAGTTACTTGAACAGTCACCTCAAACTGTTGAGCCCCTGGTCAACCGTTGGCTTGCCCGGGGAGAGGAATATGCAAACGTCTGATGCCCTTTATTTTGGTCAGGGTCACGTCATATTGAAAGGTCGAGGTCGGCAAAGGAGATGGTAATAGTTGTTTGAGACAAAATGAAAACAACGGGTTGACAAAAAAAATCCCGACGGTAATATGCGCCACCACTGACACGGCAATGCACTTCATCAGGTGCACAGTGTCAGGCAGTTGAGCAGCTTCTTTTTCTCAACGAAAAACGAATGCTTGACAACGAAAGCCGCTACGGTAATATGAGCGGCCTTGCTGATCGGGGTCAACAGTGACCTGGGTCAATAGCAGCAAGAGTTGAGTCGAGTAACTCAGCCAGTTCTTTAACAAGATATCAGACAATTCGTGTGGG
>JAQFVO010000792.1 GCA_027942505.1 Endozoicomonas sp.
ATGCCACTTTGCTGGAAATCGATTTCAACCAGCCTGAGATTAAGGATAAAATTTTTGACATATGCAGGCAGATGATCCTCAAACATTATGATCATTATGATGGTTCTTCCAGTCAGTTTCCTTTGGTAGTCAACGTAACCCAACATTAAAGGACTCAAAGCCCACACCCTCGAGGGCGTCGCAAAAGCCTCTAAAAGAATGGAACCACAAAGACACGAAGACACAAAGTATCTTCCGGGCTTGCTCAAGCTCCGCCCGGCAAGTAAAAAAGTCTTCCTTTGTGCCTTCGTGTCTTTGTGGTTCAAAGCTTTTATGCTTTTTGCGACAATATCCTTTGTGAGAATGTCGGTTGCTGCCAACAACAAAAAAACCCCTGCAGATTGGTAATCTGCAGGGGTTTTACATTTCACGCCAAGCCAAATTGGGACAGCACCACCCGATCTCGCTTTAATTAAGAGCATATCTTAACGCCCCTTATTACAAGAACAGATCATGCGGTCTCTTTCGATTTAATGTCTACCACTGGCTCATCAGGATACTTGAACGATAACCAGTCAACCACCGTCACATCCGGCGTGAAACCAGAGACATACTGGCCCATAATGTCCCTGCTCTGCTGATAATTATGACTCTCAATCGCCAGGAGAATATCGTTAATGCCATGGGACAAGATCTCCCAATCAGCGGACTCTTCCATGGCCTTGAATATTAATGGGTGATCCGTATCCGTAACGTTATCGCCGATCAACAGCTCCTCATAGAGTTTTTCGCCGGGACGCAGACCAGTGTATTCAATAGCAATATCTCCCCCCGGATTGTCCACATTCTGTTCAGAGAAACCGGAGAGCCGAATCATCTGCCGAGCCAGGTCGACAATCTTTACCGGCTGCCCCATATCCAGAAGAAACACATCACCGCCTGCCCCCATGGAGCCAGCCTGAATGACGAGCTGGGCGGCTTCAGGGATGGTCATGAAATAACGGGTAATCTCCGGATGAGTGACAGTAATCGGCCCACCGGCACGAATCTGCTCACGAAACTTGGGAATGACTGAACCACTCGAACCCAGTACATTGCCAAAACGGACCATGGTAAAGCGGGTATTATTAGACACCTTACTAGTATTTCGAAACAGGGGCGGGTGGAGCAAATGCACGGTGGACACACCACTGAATGCCTGCAATACCATCTCGGCCAGACGTTTGGTGGCCCCCATAACATTTGTGGGCCGAACGGCCTTGTCAGTGGAGATCAGAACAAAGTTTTTTACCTGACAAACCATCGCCGCCTGAGCAGTGTATAACGTGCCCAGCACATTATTACGAATACCCTGGGAAATATTGTGTTCAACAATGGGCACATGCTTGTACGCAGCTGCATGATAAACCGTATCGACCTGGTACTGCTCCATGATATCAAGCAGGCGGGATGGATCGTTGACCGAACCCAGTACAGGCATAATCTCAACGGTAAGCGACACCTTTAACTTAACACGCAGTAATTCCTGCTCAATCTGATATAGATTGAATTCTGAATGTTCATACAAAACCAGGCGACGACAGCCTGAATTGATTATCTGCCGACACAACTCCGAACCAATGGACCCCCCTGCCCCAGTGACCATTACCGTCAAATCACGAATGCACTGGTACAGCAGTTGCTCATTAGGTGCCACCGGCGAGCGCCCGAGCAAGTCAGAAATATCCACCTCTTTGACGTCCTGAACCTTCAGTCGACCACTGGCCAGGTCAGCCATTGCGGGCATAGTCATCACTGGCAGTTGCAAACCATCCAAGCGACTGATAACCGCTCTACGTTGGGAGTTGCTCAGCGATGGCAAGGCAAGCAAAATCTGGTCAACCAGGTGCTGCCC